>JANMJF010000653.1:0-2288 GCA_031371245.1 Pseudomonadota bacterium
GCCCGCCGGGCGACTGGGCGGTGGACAACCTTTCGGGCGGGGAAAAGCGCCGCATCGCGCTGACCCGGCTGCTGATCCAAAAGCCTGACATCCTGCTGCTCGATGAGCCGACCAACCACCTCGACGCCGAATCGGTAGCGTGGCTGGAACGCTATCTGGAAAAGTATCCCGGCACAGTGGTGGCGGTGACCCACGATCGCTACTTTCTCGACAACGTCGCCGGCTGGATCCTCGAACTCGATCGCGGTCACGGCATTCCCTGGCAAGGCAATTACTCCTCGTGGCTAGAGCAGAAAGAAGCACGGCTCAAACAGGAAGAGCGCGAACAGGCCGCCCATCGCAAGACCATCTCCGCCGAATTGGAATGGGTGCGTAGCAATGCCAAGGGCCGCCAGGCCAAGAGCCGCGCCCGTCTGGCGCGTTTCGAAGATCTGCAGTCCAAAGAATTTCAGGCGCGCAACGAAACCAACGAAATTTATATCCCGCCGGGGCCGCGTTTGGGCGACATCGTCATCGAAGCGGCCGATCTTAAAAAGTCCTTCGGCGAACGCATATTGTTTGAAGACTTCAGCTTCAGTCTGCCGCCGGGCGGTATCGTCGGTGTGATCGGTGCGAACGGTGCAGGTAAGTCGACCTTGTTCAAGATGATGACCGGCCAGGAGCAGCCCGATGCGGGCTCGATCCGCGTCGGCGAGACGGTCAAGTTTGCCTACGTCGATCAGAGTCGTGACACGCTCAATGACAAGCACACCGTGTGGCAGGAGATCTCGGGTGGGCAGGACATCCTGCGTATCGAAGATTACGAAGTACAGTCACGCTCCTACTGCGGGCGTTTCAACTTCAAGGGCGGCGATCAGCAGAAACACATCGGGCAATTGTCGGGCGGTGAGCGCAATCGTGTGCATCTGGCCAAGGTGCTGCTAACCGGCGGCAACGTGTTGCTGCTCGACGAACCGACCAACGATCTCGATATTGAAACCCTGCGTGCACTCGAAGAAGCGCTGCTCAACTTCCCGGGCTGCGCGGTCGTGATCTCCCACGATCGTTGGTTTCTCGATCGCATCGCGACCCACATCATGGCCTTCGAAGGCGACAGCCACGTCGAGTGGTTCCCCGGCAACTACGCTGATTATGAAGCCGACCGCCGGCGGCGACTGGGCGACGATGCCGATAAGCCACACCGCATCAAATTCAAGCCGGTCACACGCTGATCTTCCAGAGCGCATGCCAAGCCGCGCTACGCGTCATGATCGTAGACATCGACAATCCCGCGACCGACGAAGCTGCGTTGTCGGCTATAAAGAAAATAGACCACCAGCCCAAGCATGGCCCAGACTAGGAACATCATCTTGGTTTCATAGCCCAGCGAGATGAACAGATAGACGCAGCCGATGATGGCGAGGGGGGCGGTGATGGTGATGGCCGGCGTGCGAAACGGACGGTGGCGCTTGGGATCGGTACGGCGCAGCACCAGCACTGCTATCGAAACGGCGGCGAAGGCGAACAAGGTGCCGCTGTTGGAAATATCGGCCAGTTTGCCGACGGGGAAGAAAGCCGCGAACAGCGCGACGAAAATGCCGGTCAGAATGGTGATGACGTGGGGGGTATGGAAGCGCGGGTGGATGCGCGAGAAGACCTCAGGCAACAAACCATCGCGACTCATGACGAAAAAGATACGGGTCTGACCAAACATCATCATCAGGATCACCGAGGGCAGGGCGAGGCCAGCGGCGAGACCGATGAGATTGCCGACCTGCGGCCAGCCGATAGTGCGCAGTGTCCATGCCAGCGCCTCTTTCGAACACACGACCGCGCCATCGTTGATGGTGGCGCATTGCTTCGCCAGTTCAAGGCTGCCGGGTGAGAGCGCTTCGCCGGCTACACCGGCGAGCGGCTGGGCGCCGACGCTGCCGATGACGCCGGCGGCAACTAGCAGATAGAAGACCGTGCAGATGGCCAGCGATCCGATCAGGCCGATGGGCATGTTGCGCTGGGGGTTCTCGGTTTCCTCGGCTGCCGTTGAGACTGCGTCGAAACCCACAAAAGCGAAGAAAATCGAGGCGGCTGCGGCTGAAATGCCAGCAAACCCAAGCGGCGCGAAGGGTGTGAAATTCGCCATGTGAATGACCGGCACCGCGAGCGCAATGAATACCGCCAGCGCAGTCACCTTGACCGCCACCAATACGGCGTTGACTGCGGCACTTTCGCGCGTGCCGATGACCAGCAGCCAGGTCACGAGGGCGGCGATACCCATCGCCGGCAGATTGACCAGGCCGCCGTCGTAGGGG
>JANMJF010000669.1:0-2795 GCA_031371245.1 Pseudomonadota bacterium
TCTATGACACCTACGAGACCAAGGACGGCAAGTACGTTTCCATCGCCTCTATCGAGTCGAAGTTCTACGCGGAGTTTCTTGAGCGCACCGGCTTCAGCGATCCCCAACACGTTGATCACAAGGACCGCACACGCTGGGCGAAGCGCGCCGAGGACATGAAGACCTTGTTCCTGAGCAAAACCCGTGACGAATGGTGCAAGGAACTGGAAGGTACTGACGTGTGTTTTGCGCCCGTGCTGAGCATGAGCGAGGCACCCACGCATCCGCATAATGTCGCGCGCCAGACTTTTGTCGAATACAACGGCGTGACCCAGCCAGCGCCCGCGCCGCGCTTCAGCCGCACGCCGTCGGCGATCCAGAAGCCGCCGTCCAAACATGGTGCCGATACCGAGGCAGTGTTGAAGGATTGGGGTTTCTCTGCAGACGAGGTCGCCAAGTTGAAGGCTAATCGTACCGTGACCTGAAGTTTTCTGTGTCATCGCCATGCCCACAGTCGATCTCGCTACCTACCCTAGCGCCACCACCTTGCTCGCCGCCATCGTGCGTCGCGAGCTCGGTGCTGAGGAATTGCTGCGTGCCACGCTCGCGCGCATTGAAGCGATCAATGGGCGTGTCAACGCCATCGTCACTCTCGATGCCGACGCTGCTCTCGTCACAGCCCGTCAGATGGATGCTCAGGGTCCGCAGTCCGAGCAGCCGCTGTTCGGCCTGCCGATAGCTATCAAAGATCTGGCGCTGACGCGCGGCATACGCACGACGTTCGGTTCACCACTGTTCGCTGAATTCGTCCCTGACCAGGACGACCTCTTGGTGTCGCGCTTGCGTGCCGCCGGCGCGATCGTCATCGGCAAGACCAACACGCCGGAGTTCGGCGCCGGATCGCAGACTTTCAATCGCGTGTTTGGCGCGACACGCAATCCCTACGATTTGTCGCGTACCTGTGGTGGCAGCAGTGGCGGCGCGGCCGTCGCGCTTGCCAGCGGCATGTTGGCACTGGCCGACGGCAGCGACCTCGGTGGTTCGCTGCGCAATCCTGCGGCGTTCTGCAACGTGGTCGGGTTGCGGCCTTCGCCGGGGCGGGTACCGAGCTGGCCGCGTCTCATGTCCAGCGAACCGCTTGCCGTGCAGGGACCGATGGCGCGTAACGTGACCGACTGTGCCTTGATGCTGTCGGCGATGGCTGGCCCCGATGCGCGTGTGCCGATTGCGCTCAGCGAAGCCGGCGCGACATTCAGCGCACCCCTCGCTCGCGATCTGCGCGGCCTGCGGCTGGCCTGGTCGCCCAATCTTGGTCAATTCGAAGTCGACCACGAGATAGTCGAGGTTCTGGAACGAGCGTTACCGGCCTTCACCGCACTCGGCTGCACCATCGATAATGCCTGCCCTGATTTAAGCGCCGCCGACGAAGTGTTCCGTGTGCTCCGCGCGTGGCAATTTGCAGCACGATTCGGGCCCGATTTTGTACACCAGCGCGCCCATCTGAAAGACACCGTGGTGTGGAATATCGAACAGGGCTTGACCCTGACTCTGCACGACGTGACGCAGGCCGAAATCAAGCGCACGCAACTCATCGCGCGGGTCGCCGCGTTTTTCGAGCATTACGATTTTCTGCTGTGCCCTGCCACCCAGGTGTCGCCTTTTGCTATCGAGCAGGAATGGGTGACCAGCATCAATGGCCATGAACTCGCCACCTATCTCGACTGGATGGGCGTGTGTTACGCCATCACCGTGACCGGCTGTCCAGCGATTTCCGTGCCGGCGGGGTTCACTCGCGATGGCCTGCCGGTGGGTTTGCAGATCGTCGGCAAGCGCTGGGCGGATCTCGCCGTGCTACAGCTCGCCTATGGTTTCGAGTCCGTCACCCGCTACGTTGACCAGCATCCGGCATTGTAGGTGCGAATTTACTCGCACATTAAATTTCCAGCTGCGTTCCTATCTCGACGACTCGATCGGTCGGAATGCGGAAAAACTCGTAAGCAGACATCGCGTTCTTGCTCATGACTGCGAACAGCCGTTCGCGCCATAAAGCCATGCCGTGCTTCAAGGTCGGCACGATCACTTCGCGGCTGAGATAGAAGGTGGTCTCCATCATCTTGAGGTGGTGGCCGTATTGTTTGAGCTCGGCCAGCGCCTCCGGCAGATCGGGGTGTTCCATGAAACCGAAGCGCACTACCACGCGATAGAAACCGTGACCGAGGATCTCGTATTCGACGCGCTCGTCGCGCGTCACATAGGGCGTGTCGGTGGTGACGATGGTGACCAGAAATACACGCTCGTGAAGTATCTTGTTGTGCTTGAGATTGTGCAGCAACGCGGTCGGCGCGCCGAACCGGCTGCCGGTCATGAAGACCGCGACACCTTCCACACGATGAATCTCATTGACCGACATCAGCAAGGCATCGAGCGGCACACTTTGTTCCACCATCTTCTCGAACACCAGCGCGCGGCCGCGTTTCCAAGTAGTGAGGACCGTGAACGACACCAGTCCGACCACCACCGGGAACCAGCCGCCCTGCAGGATCTTGAGCGAATTGGACGCCAGAAAGCACATATCCACCGCCAATAGAAAGCCGCACAGCAGCGCGATGCGCCAATGTGCCCATTTCCAGATCAGAACCATCACGAAGGTGATGAGGATGGTGTCGATCAGCATGGTGGCAGTCACCGCGATACCGTAGGCGGCCGCCAGATTGCTCGATGAACGAAAACCGATGACCAGCGCCATGACCGCCAGATAGAGCGTCCAGTTGGTAAAGGGGACGTAGATCTGGCCTTGTGCATGACCGGAGGTGTGG
>JANMJF010000675.1:0-1649 GCA_031371245.1 Pseudomonadota bacterium
TCCCGCCGGCGCGATTCGTTCGAGGGAATCCGAGCGCGTGGTGCAGATTCCGGCACGCTTCAAGCGGGCGGAGGATTTCGGCGAGGTGATCGTCGGCCGGCGCGGCGCCGGATCGGCCTCGCAGCCCGTCTACCTGCGCGACGTCGCCACCATCGTCGACGGCGAGGAGGAGCAGGAGAGCCTCGCGCTCTACAACGGCGAACGCACGCTCGCGATCGACATCCTCAAGTCGCAGGGGCAGAACACGATCGACGTGGTGGACGCGGTCAACGACGCGGTCGCGCGCATGCGCCCCGAGTTGCCCGGCGACGTGAAGATCACCGTCATCAAGGACGGCTCGAAACCGATCCGCACCAGCGTCGACAACGTGCGGCGCACGATCCTCGAAGGCGCGCTGCTCACCGTGCTGATCGTGTTCCTGTTTCTCAACTCGTGGCGCAGCACGGTGATCACCGGGCTCACCCTGCCGATCGCGCTGATCGGCACCTTCCTGTTCATGTATCTGGCGGGACTCACCATCAACATGGTGTCGCTGATGGCGCTCTCGCTCTCGGTCGGCCTGCTGATCGATGATGCCATCGTGGTACGCGAGAACATCGTGCGCCACGGCAGCATGGGCAAGGACCACCGCACCGCCGCGCTCGAAGGCACGCAGGAAATCGGCATCGCCGTGATGGCCACCACCTTTTCCATCGTCGCGGTGTTCCTGCCGATCGGCTTCATGGGCGGCATCATCGGCCGCTTCATGCAGTCCCTGGGCCTGACCGTGGTGGTGGCGGTGCTGATTTCGATGTTCGTGTCGTTCACGCTCGACCCGATGCTGTCGTCGGTCTGGCCCGATCCGCCCAGGCGCCCTGACAGCCTGTACCAGCGCACTATCGGCCGGGTGCTTGACGGGTTCGAGCGCATGGTCGGAAAGCTTTCGAACGGCTACCAGCGCATGCTGGTCTGGTCACTCGGACACAGGGTGGCAACGGTAGTCGGCGGCGCGCTGGTTTTTTTCGGCAGTTTTGCGCTGGTGCCGCTGATCGGGTCGGAATTCGTGCCGCAGGCCGACTATTCAGAAACCGTGGTCTCGTTCAAGACGCCAGTCGGGTCGTCGCTCGAGATCACTGAAGCCAAGGCGCGTCAGGTCGATGCGGCCCTGCGCGAACTGCCCGAGGTGCGCTACACCTACACCACCATCAACACCGGCAGCGGCGCGGGCAAGCACCTGGCCTTCGCGTATATCAAACTCAAGGATCGCAAGGACCGGACCCGTAACGCGGCCACTCTCGGCCAGCCCATCCGGGAACGTCTGGCGCAGATCGCCGGCGTCACGGTCACCAATGTCGGCGCCGTCAACCCGGTGGGCGGTCAAAAGACCCTGCTCGTGAGCCTGCAGGGCCCGGACCTCAAGGTGCTTGAGCAACTCTCGAATCAGGCGATGGCCAGGCTGGTCACGGTGCGCGGACTGGTCGACCTCGACTCCTCCCTGTCCACGCCCAAGCCCACCATCGACGTGCTCATCAAGCGCGAAGCCGCATCCGATGTCGGCATCGGCGTCAACCAGATCGGCAACACCCTGCGCCCGCTGCTGGCCGGCGACGCGGCCACCAACTGGCGCGCGCCGGACGGCGAGTACTACGACGTCAAGGTGCGTCTGGCGC
>JANMJF010000679.1:0-2858 GCA_031371245.1 Pseudomonadota bacterium
GAATTCATTCGCACATTCGTGCCAGGACATGCCGTTGAGGCGCGCCATGAATGTGCGAATGAATTCGCACCTACGGGTTCGCCGCCACCATCGCCGCCACCGCATGCTGGCGGATCTGCTGGACCATCGCATGCAGACCATTGCTGCGCGTCGGTGACAGATGCTCGGCAAGCTGTATGTCTTTCAAGAAATCAGGCGGTGTGGCGAGGATGTCAGCCGGGCGGCGATCGGAATAGACCTGCAGCAGCAGTTCAATAAGGCCGGCGACGATCGTCGAGTCGCTGGTCGCCGAATAATGCAGGCGATCGCCGTGCCGCTCGGTCACTATCCACACTTGCGACTGGCAGCCATGCAGCTTGTACTTGTCGATCTTCCAGGCGTCGGGAAAGGGCGGCGCCTGGCGACCCAGATCGATGATGTACTGGTAACGATCTGTCCAATCGTCGAAGACCTTGAAGGTCTCGATGATGTCGGCCTGGGCGGCCAGGATCTCTGCGGCCGGCGTGAGACCGCCTGGCGGCGGTGCTGCGCTCATTCGCGTCGCCACTGCGTACCGTTCGCGCCGTCCATGATCTGAATGCCGAGCGCGACCAGTTGATCGCGTACTTGGTCGGCGCGTTGCCAGTCTTTGGCGATGCGTGCCGCGACCCGTTGCGCCACCAGCGCGTCGATGGCGGCGTCATCGACACCGCCCGCCGCAGTACCTTTGGCCCACGCCAGCGGGTCTTGCTGCAGGATGCCGAGTTCGCGCCCGCCAGCCAGCAGTTCGGCCTTGCAGCGACGACGCTCGGCGGCATCTTCGCTGCGATTGGCGAGCGTCACCGCTTCCATCAGCACCGACACCGCCTTGGGCGTGTTGAGGTCGTCATCCATCGCCGCTGTGAAGCCCGGCGCGGCGACGATTTCATGCGCCGACAGTGTGATGTCGGCGAGGCGCTCAAGCGTGCCGTACATGCGGTCGAGCTGCGACTTGGCCTGCTCCACCAACTCGTCGCTCCAGTTCAGCGGTTCGCGATACTTAGCGCCAATTAGCGCCATGCGCAGCGTCTCGCCGGCATGTTTGTTCAGCAGTTCGCGCACCAGCAGCACATTGCCGATGGACTTGGACATCTTGGTGCTGTCGATTTGCACGAAGCCGTTATGCACCCAGTAACGTGCCAGCGGCGCGCCATCGTGGGCGCAGGCGCTCTGCGCGATTTCGTTTTCGTGGTGGGGGAATTTCAGATCGTTACCACCACCGTGAATGTCGATGGTGCGACCCAGGTGATGCACGATCATGGCCGAACATTCCATATGCCAACCAGGCCGGCCACGTCCCCACGGGCTGTCCCAGCCCGGCAGTTCCGGCGGCGAGGGTTTCCATAAGACGAAGTCGGCGGGATTGTTCTTGTAGGGCGCGACTTCGACCCGTGCGCCGGCGATCATTTCGTCCTGCGAACGCCCCGACAATGCACCATAGGCCGCGAAACTCGGCACGTTGAACAAAACATGGTCCGCAGCCGTATAGGCGTGCCCACCAGTGATCAGGGTTGCGATCATGGCGATGATGTCGTCGATATGATCGGTGGCACGCGGTTCGAGCGGCGGTGGCAATACCCCGAGCGCTTCGACATCGGCGTGATAGACCGCTGTATAGCGCTCGGTGATGACACCAATGCCGACGCCTTCAGCGGCGGCGGCGGCATTAATCTTGTCGTCGATATCGGTGATGTTGCGCGCATAGACCACGTTCGGATAGTGGCGCTTCAGCACGCGATACAGCAGATCGTAAACCACTGCCGCGCGCGCATTGCCGATATGCGGCGGGTTATAGACCGTCGGGCCGCAGGCGTACAGGGTGACACGCGCAGGATCGGCGGGCACGAAGACTTCCTTGCGGCGCGTAAGCGAATTGTAGATTTCGAGCGCCACGGGCACGGCCCTACGGGGTTCAGAATGAGCGGCGGAGTATACCGAAGGCTAGCCGCTAAATCCCCTCGTCCCAGGCTGAATGCTCAGCGCCACAACATGCGCGCGAGCGTGCCGTCACGATCGATCAATTGATGTTTGAGCGCGGCGGCCGCATGCACCGCGACCAGCGCCGCGGTGCCATAGGCGCAGTAGAAATGGATGCTGATAGCAAGATCGCGCAGGCCCGCGCCGACCACTACCAGCGCCGGAACGTCGAACCATGCAAAGAACGTCACGGCCTGGCCTTCCGAGGTCGAGACCAGAAAGCCCGTGACGGGGAACAGGAACACCAGCACGAACAGGGTGTGGTGCATGGCGGTCGCGGCAATCTTCTCCCAGCGCTTGAGGCTGTCGTGCAGCGGCGGCGACGGTGAGACCGTGCGCCACACCAGGGTTAGTGCGCCCAGCACGAACACCAGCATGCCCAACGCTTTATGCGTTTCGAGGGAGTCGTGATACCAGCGGTCGTAATAACTCAGCCCGACCATGTAATAGCCGAGGCCAATCAGTCCGATGATGAGCAGAGCAATAGCCCAGTGCAGGAATTTGGTGACGAGGCCAAAGGATATAGTGTTGTTGCGGATGCGCATCGACCCTTCCCTTTATGTCTCGAGCGGACGGCAAAGACCGTCGGCGCCAGCCCGCAGCCGGCGCCGACCCGCGCTCAATAGCGGTAGTGATCGGGCTTGAAAGGCCCATCCACCGGCAGCCCGAGATAACCCGCCTGCTTGGTGGTCAAGACCTCGAGCTTGACGCCGATTTTGCCGATATGCAGTCGCGCAACCTTCTCGTCCAAGGGCTTGGGCAATGTTAACACGCCGATCGGATACTGCTCACGGTGGTTGTACATCTCAATTTGCGCGATGGTCTGGTTAGTGAAGCTATTGGACATCACGAAGCTCGGATGA
>JANMJF010000042.1:0-4743 GCA_031371245.1 Pseudomonadota bacterium
CGCCTCGACCACGCTCAATAACACTATCTACCAGATCACGCCCGACGGTCGCTGCGAACCTTTCGTACGCCTCGACCCGAACCAGCAAGGCGGGCCTTTGTATCTGCGCTTCACGCCCGATGGTCGCTCGCTGCTCGTGACTGTCGTGCGTGGCGGCATCTTCGCCGCCCATGGCAGCGCCATTCTTGCCATCCATGCCGACGGCAAGGTTGACGACAAAGCCATTGCCGAAGCGCCGACTATGTTCGGCTCTATCGACTTCGCGCCGGCAGGTTTCGGCGCCTATGGCGGTCAGATCTTCGTCGTCGAAGTCGGCTCCTATGAGATCCCAGTCCCCGCAGGCCGACCGCTCGCAGCCGACGGCAAACTGCAGCGCGTGACCGCCGACGGCAAACTCGAACTGGTAGCCAGCGGTTTCATCAATCCGTGGAATGTGCGCTTCGTCGGCAATCACCTGTGGGTGGGCGATATCAATGGCGATTTCATCTACGGGCGGCGCGAGCTGCCCGATGGCTTCATCGTTGAGGTGAGCGCCGAATAAAGCGCGCCTGGTCGTCGCCGCCGACAAGGTCAACAGACTTTGGGACTTGGCACGAGCATCAACTCCCTCGCTCGCCAGCCATCCGCCCCACTCTATCGGGGGCAGGGTTTCCCCCCACTTTGCCCGCGCCCGGCACCGTGCTAGCTTCGAGGATTCGGAGCAGCCGCCGGCCTGCCCATGGCGGACACCTGGGGTCGTGCTCATCGGTCAATTCGACACCGCGCATCGCGCGCGGGCTCGTGTCTCTCAAGGGGATCTAGAAAATGAATACGCAGACCAAAGCAGCGCCGCAGGTTGCCAACCCGCAACACGAAGTGGTGATCCTGGGCGCCGGAGTATCGGGCATTTACCAGCTCTATCGCCTGGTGCAGTTGGGTGTGAACGTGACGGTGCTCGAAGCCGCCAGCGACCTCGGCGGCACCTGGTATTGGAACCGCTACCCGGGCGCCCGTTTCGATTCCGAGTCTTATACCTACGGCTACTCGTTCTCCAAGGAACTGCTGCAGGAATGGGATTGGCCAGAGCGCTTCTCGGCCCAGCCAGATACCTTGCGTTACCTGAACCACGTCGCCAAAAAATTCGATCTGCGCCGCCATATGCAGTTCGGCTGCAAGGTCAAGGCCGCCCATTTCGACGAAGAGAATAATCTGTGGCGCATCTACCTTGAGAATGGCCGCGAAATAACCACGCGCATCATCGTCACCGGTCTGGGCCTGTTGTCGGCGCCGACCATGCCGCGTATTGCGGGGCTCGATGCCTTCAAGGGGCCGTCTTTTCATACCTATTACTGGCCGAAGGAAAAAGTCGAACTGGCGGGTAAGCGCGTCGCCGTGATCGGCACCGGCGCGACCGGCGTGCAGGTGATCTCCGAACTCGCGGACAAGGTCGGCCAGCTGACCGTATTCCAGCGTCGCCCCAACTGGTGCGCGCCACTCAACAACAGCAAGTTGACACCTGAACAGATGGCCGACATCAAGTCGCGCTACGACGAAATCTTCGCGACCTGTCTGCGCACTCCAGGTGGCTTTGAGCACGAACCAGATCGCCGCGGCTTCTACGAAGTCTCGCGCGAAGAACGCGTCGCGCTGTGGGACAAACTTTATGCTGAACCGGGCTTCGGCATCTGGCTGAGTAATTTCCGTGAGATCTTCACCGACGAAGTGGCGAACGCCGAGTTCTCGGAATACATCGCCAACCGCATCCGCCAACGCGTGAACGATCCAGCGCTGGCCGAGAAACTGATCCCCAAGGATCACGGCTTCGGTATCCAGCGCGTGCCGCTGGAAACGCGCTACTACGAAGTCTACAACCGTGACAACGTGCAGCTGGTCGACATCCAAGCCACGCCGATCGAGACCGTCACGGCCAAGGGCATACGCACGTCAGAGAAAGAGTATGAATTCGATTTGATCGTATACGCGACGGGCTTCGACGCCATCACCGGCGCCTACGATCGCATTGACTTCCAAGGGGTGGGCGGCCAGAAGCTGCGTGACAAGTGGAACGACGGCCCGATTACATTCCTCGGCATGCAGATCAGCGGCTTCCCGAATTTCATCACGGTCGCCGGTCCGCAGAGCGGCTCGGCGTCAACCAACTTCCCACGCGGCATCGAGATCGGTGTCGACTGGGTGACCGAGATGCTGCAGTACATGTGGCAGCACGGTTACACCCGCGTCGAGGCCACTCCCGCCGCCGAAGAGCGCTGGACCAATCACGTTGCCAAGATGTACAGCACCATGCTGATGCGCAAGGCCAAGGGCTGGTTCACCGGCTACAACTCCAACGTCGATGGCCATGAACACGGCCGCGTGCGCTACTTCGTCTACAACGGCGGCGCACCGAAATTCCTGGCGACCATCAAGCAGGTGGCCGAAGAGAATTACAAGGGCATGAGCTTCGAGTAAGTCTATCGCCGTCGCAGGCGTTCGCCCGCGACGGCCTAAGCTTTTTGTGTGGGTCCGAATTCATTCGGACATCGGCAATGCTGAAGAAATCGGCCGGATCGACGGAATCGCAGCACCGGTTACAGACCTAAAACATGCGGGAGTAATGCGATGTCTACCGCAGCGCGTCGATGCGGAGCTTCGATATTGTGGCAAGCGCGTCAAAATCCGCGTCCATATGCAGAATTGGCACATTCGCGCGGAGTGCCACCGCCGCAATGAGACAGTCAATTAACTTGCGGATGGTTTTCCCTTGTCGCCGACCGGCTCGGTAGAGCGCGGCGGCTGCGTCGTAATCAATGGGTTCCGTCGGTAGAATCGTTGCGCGGGCCAGCAGCTGCCGCAGCCGGGTTAGGTGCCCGTCATCGCGCGCACCGGCAAAGACTTCCATTCGTACCGCGTCACAGATCGCGATCTTTTGACTCAACACTTTGTCGACGCGTCGGCACACCAATGAATCGGTGTCCCTCAGAAATTCAACCCACGCCGAGGTGTCGATGAGGATCAAAAACTGTTAGCGGTTCGCATTTCGTCGAGATCACCATCCCAGCCGCTACCTCGCAGCTTGCGAGCCTGATCGACCGACAGCGGTTCGCCGGCGAGCGAGCGCAAGGCAAGATTGATCGCCTCTCGCTTCGTCTTGAGTTGGTAGCGACGCATGATTGCCGCGCATGCTTTCTCGTCAATATCGATGTTGGTGCGTGCCATACACCAAAGCTACACCAGCGTACCCATTGCCGCAAGCAAGTCGGGGCAACATCACCAAGTGATTGCTCCATGGTTGGCGCCGGCCCTGGAGTGAGCCACGGTGGTCGGAGTGAGCCAGCCATCTTGGCTCAAACGTCGGCAGCGGCGTGACGCCTGGCTCAGGAGCGCAATACTTGGCCGGCCCGGGCGTCTGTGACGGCGCCATACTCGTACAGGCATTCGCCGTTGACGATGGTATGAACAATGCCACGTGAGGGCATGACCATGCGCTTAGCGCCGCCCGGCAGATCAAAGCGGCGTTCGCCGCGATTGCTGGAACCGACCGTGCTCGGATCGAAAATGGTGATGTCGGCGGCAAGACCGAGGGCCAGCCGCCCACGATCGCTGATGCCGAAAAAATCGGCCGGGTCGCTGGTCAGGCGACGCACGCCTTCTTCGAGACTGAGCGCGCCGTGTTCGCGCACCCAGGTACCGAGCAGATAGGTTGGATAGCCGGAGTCGCACAGCATGTCGAGATGGGCACCGCCATCGCCGAGCCCCAGCAGCATGTCGCGGTTGGCGAGGATCTCCTTCATGCGATCGACACGATGATTGAAGGTCGACATCGTGAACTCAATGTCGAGATCGTCGGCGAGCGTTAGATCAAGAAAAGCATCGACCGGATCTTTGCCCTGGGCCTGGGCGATCTCTTCGACGCTCTGGCCTTCGTAGCCTTTCAATTCGGCCGAGCGCACCTCGTGCACCCGCACCCGCGACCAATTGCCGAAGGTCTGCGGACGTTTCAAATCTTGGCGAAAGCGTGCGCGAAACGCCGGGTCGCCATAAACCGCGCGCTGGGCGGGCTTGGATTGATCAACGAACACCGGCTGCCAGGACGGAAACGCCGCGAAGGCAAACGGATTGCGCATATTCACTTCGCGGGTCAGCGGCAAGGGCGAGGTCTGCGGCCGCGCGCCGCGTGCAATGAGCGGCGCGACCTTGGTCAAGGTGTCGCGCACCGCTTCGGGAATATCGTCGCGATCGAACAGCGCGATGAAAGTCACCGGGCGATGGCTGGCTTCGAGCAGCAGATCAAGCAATGCATAACCGTCGTCGTCCAACACGGCAATCTGGCGCGTCAGCGCGATTTCGACGGCGCCCTTGCGTTTGTCCTGCAAGACCTGCCCGTAGGCCTGGTACTCCGCGTGGCTGGCATTGCGACAGGCCAGCGGCCGACCGCCATAACCCATATGTTGATTCAAGACCGTGCTGGAAAAGCCGAAGGCGCCGACGTCCATGGCCTCGCCCAGCAGGGCCGCGATGCGTGCGATCTCCACTGGATTCGCCGCACGCTCCATGGAAGCCTCACCCATCACGTAGTGCCGAAAAGGCGTGAGCGGTGCGAGGAAGGCGAGATTGATGCCAGGGCGACGGCGCGCTGCGGCCTGCATGAATTCCGGGAAGGTCTCCCATTCCCAAGTGATGCCGCGGTCCAACACTTCGAAGGGGATGGCTTCGACATTGACCAGATCGCGCATGGCGATTTCCCGTGCGGCGGGCAAGCAGGGC
>JANMJF010000736.1:0-2731 GCA_031371245.1 Pseudomonadota bacterium
TCCGGGGGGGGGGGCCCCCCACCCCCCCCCCCGACTCCTGCATTGCGGTCCGCATACCGAGCGGATCACAAAACCTGGCTTGACTGTTGCCCTGACGGACCGAGGCTCACCGCGACGTCGAGTCTCAGTCGTGGTT
Source organism: Pseudomonadota bacterium (assembly GCA_031371245.1). GTDB lineage: Bacteria > Pseudomonadota > Gammaproteobacteria > JADJYF01. The sequence goes on from JANMJF010000736.1 coordinate 137, forward strand.
CGGCAGCATCACACGGATCTGGAAGCCACCGGCGCCCAGCATCGTGGTCTTCATCGCCCCCTCCAAACCACGGAAACGGCCCGTACCACCCGTGACCACCTGGGCATAACTACCACCCTGCACGAACTGCTTGATCGGACCGGCGGTTTCAAACGCGCCCTTGCCGTCGATGCGGAAATGCCAGTTCACGTAACCCAAATCATCATCGGCGGCTTCGGGCAGCTTGATAGCACCCGGCGCGAAGCTGCTGACGAAGGTGCCGTTGACGAAGAAAGTACCGATCTTCTGCGTCGCATAGGCCGCGCAGGTGGCGTCACCGCTGCCGTCCGCCGGCACCGTACCGACCGGCAAGACCATGCCGACAGCAGTCACGCGATCGCCGGCCGCCGGCGGGAAGTTGGTGAGTTTGGCGCCGGTCACACCATCGACGCAGACGTCGTAAGCACGCGCGGCCTTGGCTTTGGATTTGCCCTTGTCCTTGTCCGCCAGCACCGGTGCGCTCACGAGTACACTGGCGATAGCCAGCGCCAATCCGATTTTCACAAGCTTCATAGTTCTTTCCCTTGTTTGATGGTGTTGTTTGAACGCCGCGAGCGGAAGGCCTCGACGACCTCCGGTCATGTTGCGTCTGGGGGTGGGTCAAGATTTGGACGAGATAGGTTCAACGCGTCTTCGCGTTCTGCGGGCGAGTTGGCAAGTTGGGGAGACGGGCGCGCGTGGGTAAGCCTATCTACACCGCACCAGCCGTCATCACCGCATAACCTGCTACCCATTGGGGAATAGCGCGGTAATACCTTAGATCGAAGTTCGTGACACCGGCCGCCCGCGCCGCTGCAGCGATCGCTATCCACGACCTGATCTCATGGCCGCCGCAACCGCCGTCGCGGGTAATGCCATCATCATCCATAGCCACGATGCCGGCTTCGTCGTCGGCACGCAGCATGTCCAGAAAAGCCTGATCCCAGATGGGATTCAGCGGCGTGCGCTCACTGTCACCCGTGACCTGCCGGGCCGCATCGCTCAGCACCCGTTGCTGGCGCGCGGCGCGTTCGTCGGTGCTCAAGCGGCCGCCCACGATCAGTCGTTCACGCACTGGTTCAGACGCACCGGCTAGGGTCGGGATGGGCGGGTCGTGGGAAATGCCACCGGATGCAGTCAGTAGCACGCGGCAATCGAGCGCGGCCGCATAGGCACCGAGTGCGCGACCAAAAGCAAATACCCGCGCCAGTGGCGGGCGCGGCGCGGCCGCACAATTTATGAACACCGGGATCACCGGCGGCATGGCTGTCCACTCAAACATCTGGTGCAGCAGTTGTGTCACACCGTGATCGACTTCCATGCGATGGGAAATGGCGACATCGACGCCCGCGCCATGCATGCTCGCGACACACGCCGCCGCCAGCTCTGCCGCTACCGGCAAGGGCCCCGCCGGGATGTTCCAGTCACCGACCGAGTCCGCCGCCGTGCCGATGCAGAAGCTCGGCATCAAACGGTAAAAGAAGCCGTTGTAATGATCGGGCCCGCAGGCGATCACCAGATCCGGTTTGTACTCGGCTATCCAGGCGCGCGCCTCGGTAAGACAGGCTGCCACGTCGCGCACGACCTCGGGCGCGGGCTGGTGATAGTCCATGAGCGGGGTGTGGGAAGCGAACAGCGCAGCGACCGTCATGGGCTAGCCCTCAGGATTCAGCTAGCAGGAAATCGATCTGGGTCGGCGCACAGTTCGCCCCACAAACTGCGATAGGGTTTGCTCGTCTCGATGCCCATAGTACCCCCGCAAAGCGGTCGAGATGGTTCAGTCACGCAGCACGCGTGCAGCGCGTGGCTCAGGAATAAATCATTCTTGGCAATAATATGATGCGCGCACTTGGTAACGACATATCACTTTATGTCGGGTCGTGACGCCGCCATCGAAGACTGGGCGCGGGTCTTGATGGGGCCATGAGGACTGCCCGGGCTGGGCCGTGGGCACACGTCCCTCCGCCAAGCCTATCGCGGCGCTCTGTTATCCTGCGTGCACGACGTCCATCCTCCTTCACGACACGGATTCATCATGGATAAGACCTTCATCCTTACCCTCAGCTTGTTGGTGACCGGCTGCGCCAATAATCAGCCCGTGATCTACGCCGGCCCGACCGGCGGTGATCGCACCGTCAGCGATGCCGCCATGGCGCAATGCGGACGCCTGGCTGAGGCAGCCGGCGCCAAACCCTACGGTGGTCAAGTCGGTGCAGTGGCCAAAGACTCCGTGCGCGGCGCGGCCACGGGTGCGGCGGCCGGCGCCATCGGCGGCGCGATTGCGGGTAACGTCGCGCAGGGCGCGGGCATCGGTGCGGCGACGGGTGTGGCTCTCAGCCTAGTCCAGAAATTATTCGTGCCGGCGGCGCCGAATCCCGCTTACCGGGCCTATGTCGAGCGCTGCCTGGCCGACCAGGGCTTTCAGATCGTGGGGTGGAAGTAGGCGCAGTCATGTCCGACTGAAGTCGGACTATTGTTGCAGTCCACCGATGAATCCCCTCATCCACCACGCCATCATCCCCCATCGCTACCAGGAGTCCGTGCCATGGCCACCCGCATGAAAATCGATTTCGTCTC
>JANMJF010000758.1:0-13346 GCA_031371245.1 Pseudomonadota bacterium
TAGCCCACGCCGTCATCGCGCAGGGTGTGGCAGAAATTCCAGACTTTCTGGACGAGGGAAGAGGTGTTCATTCTTTTCTCTTGTCGAAGGCGGGTAGGGCTCGCGCACTGCAGCCTTCAATGCGGCACATCTCGGCATAGAACTCGCGCTGCAACGGGCGCTTGAGCGGCAACAGCTCGCGGAAATGGGACCAACTCAATTGTCGCCACAGTGTGGCGACAATGTTTTCGTCGGGGAAGCACTCTGCGAATTGGATCATGCGGCGCAAGTTCTTCTCTTCAAATCCCCGCCCATGTTCGGCCATCAATTGTCGCGACAGTGTGGCGACAATTTCCTCTCCGTACCGCGCCCGCTGTGTGCCCAGGATCTCCGCACGAATGCGCGCGCCCACACGCCAGTAAAGCTGGGTTTGCGCCACGTTGACCGTGATCGCTGCCGCCTGGCGCGACGCATCAATCAGTTGACGCAGTTCCGGCAGCAAGGTCGCCGGCAGCGCGACGGCCTGCGCAGCGGGTGCGCGAACCCGCTGCTTTTGCGCTGCGGCCGAACTGCGTTTGGGGGTCGGTGCTTTCTTGGGCGGAGTCATGGGCGCTGGCCTGTCATTGCGCGGCCGCGCGGCTTATTCGCGGCATCGCGCGCGCCGGCCGCCCGGCGCGGATGCGGGCCAGCAGTACGCTGGCGGGTTCGTCTTTCGGGTCTTGTGGCACCAGTTGGCCGGCGAAGGCGGCGCGCAGGATGTTTTGGCGTTGGGCGGTGGATTGTTTGAGGCCTATGCCGATCATCAACTCCACCTCAACGACGCTTTGACCTGATGTAGCGAATGCTTCGAGAATCTCGTCTTGCTCTTCCAACGGCGGAACTGGGATCGCGACAGAGACTATGTCGGGCTGAGAAATCTTGTAGATGCCAGCCGATGTGCGGGCACGGCGCTCAAGGTGCGTTCGCGTGGTTTTGCTGTCCCACATAAGGCCCAGCCATGCAGGCCGCACTACGCTTTCGACCACGCGCAGACGAATCAAAGTGTCGGGGTAGGCCACCTGCTCTTGAACTTTGGGAACCAGGGCTGCGCGCCCTACCAAGGGCAACGAGCCATTGCCACGAACGATCAACAAATCACCTTCGAACACGGCAAAGGGTTTGGCCTCTTCTTCGGTCCATGCTCCGTGTTTGCTGGCCGACAAATCAATGCGACCGTTGCGAACCGCCGTCAACCGTAGGACTTTTGCACCGCTCTCCGCCGAAGGGACTGAACGACCATTGGTCAGATCGTCCGGAGACAATTGATCTACGCTGGCCCAGGTCCAACCGGCGGGCAACGTCGCCCTAGGCTTATCATTCAGTGAGCCCGGCTCGGGGTACTTCTTCTGCCAGTCCTTGGGCGGGGGTTTCCCTTGCTCCTTGAACTTAAGCGTTTGCTTGGCTTCCCAGCGGGCGCGTCTCTCGGTGAGGATGCGCTCCAACAGTTGCGCACCAGTGTCAAGGGGTGTGTTCCGCGTTCGCCACTCGGCGGTGAGCGCGCCTTCGACGGCGGCTTTGCGCAGTGATTGACGGTATTGCGCCAGCTTCTTCTGCGCGGCCTTGAGTTCGGCCACCCCGGCATCGAGGTCGGAGAACAGTTCTTCGAGTTTTTCGACGATGCGAGTTTGCTCGGCTACCGGCGGAAGATTGACGCTGAGGCCGAGCAAATGCTCTTGGTTGAGGTTTGCCATCGTCGAGCCCACTGAGGCCGACAGCAGGTACTGGACCACTGCGTCGCTGGCGATAAATCGCTGCAAGAAGTCTGCATCGATGGCCGAATGATTTGGTCGAACAATCAGCGACCCCGTTCCGCACAACCAACCTACTTCGCGCGCAGAAACAACAGCGCACCGCCCCATCTCTCCACGACGGCCGAGCACGATATCGCGAAGCCGAAATCGAAAATCACTGAGACGTTCAGCCGTATCGAGCGACACGCACGACTTGGCGCTGGCGACGATTCGGCCGGCGGCGATGTGCATTGGGTTTACAAGTGGAATTCCGCCTTGGACATAGTCGGACTGGTGCAAAGTGCTGCCAAAGGGCCCTGTTTTCAGCAAGACCAACTCACTCAGCGAGATTGAAGCCCATCCGGTAGGAAGCGCAATCACGCCACCAACTCCTCATTCATCTCATTCATCAGCCCATCGAGCTCCTTGCCAAACAACCCCCACACTTTCTGCAAACCCCCCTTGTCCGCCAGCTCCGCATAATCAAAATCATCCCGGCTAATGCTGCAACTGCTGGCAATATGATCTTTCATCAGGCGCAGCCACTCGGTCTGTTCTTGTGTGAACGCGGTACCGCGCTGGGCGTTGTGGCGGAAGATCCAGCCTTTCACCTAGGCAGCCTGCACACGGACATAGACATTCCACAGGCGCTCGGTGGTGAGCACTAACGGCGGCTTGCTCAAACGTTCGTGCAGGTCTTCAATCATGTCGAAAGTCAGCGCGCGGCGCTGGTAGGGCTGCTGATAGAAGAAGCTCAGCGCGGTGATTTCGTCCTTGTTGGCTTGCAGGTAGTCGGAAAAGGTTTGAATCACCGCTAGTGCTTGCGCTTCGGCCTGTTCGCTAAAGCCCGCGAAGGTCACGTGATCCAGATTGATATGGTCGATGAGTTGTTCACGTTCACGGCGGGCGCTTTCGATCTCCTCGCGCAGCTCAGGCTTATCGAAGGGCGCGCAGGCGGCGGCCACGCCCACGGCGTCGATCAATACGAAGCGGGTCTTGGCGCCAATGGCACTATTGCTGACGCGCTTCAAGCTGTCGCCATCCGGGCTACGCACGCCCGGCCCTTCATTTGTTCGTAATAGCCCTTGCTGCGCACGTCGCGTATGAAGAGCAGCACTTCCAGCGGCTTGACGTCATCGGCGTGGCTGTCGGTCTTGGCAAAGATGAGTGTCTTGGGCGTCTCTTTGCGCGCCGGGAAGATCTGCGTTTCCACCGCCGTCTTCATGGCCTGCAGCACTTGGCGAATTTGGCTCACGTTCACGACAGAACGGTCCAGCTCCTTACTGGTGTAGGCGGTGTCTTCCTCGGTTTCACCCCAGCGTTTCTTGCGCGTCTGGCGGTCAAGGTGATCTACCCATTCCCGGGCCTTGAGCTCGGCGCCCGTCCGAGTGATTTCGGTTTCGATCTCGAACACGTCGTAGCCGACGTTCACACCATCGGCCACGGATTGCTCGTAGGTGTATTCGGCTACGATATTCTCGTTGAAGAAACCGAAGGTGCGTTTGTCGGGTGTGGCGGTGAGGCCAATCAGGCTGGCATCGAAGTAGTCCAGCACTTGTTTCCACAGGTTGTAGATGCTGCGGTGGCATTCATCGCTAACGATGAAGTCGAAGCTTTCTACTGGCACGGCCGGGTTGTAACGGACGAACTTTTCCTGTTTGGCGGTTTGCTGCACTTCGTTCCGCGAGACGTCCTCGGCCGAGTCGTCTATCGGCTCGCCGGAGAGAATGGCGTACATGCGCTGTATGGTGCTGATGCACACCTGTGAGTGCGGGTCGATAGTGGGGGACGCCAGCCGCTGCACGTTGTAGAGCTCGGTGAACTTGCGGGCATCGTCCGCCGGCGTGTAGGCCATGAATTCCTGATGGGCCTGTTTGCCGAGGTTGCGGGTATCGACCAGGAACAGGATGCGGCGGGCTGTCGCAAACTTGAGCAGGCGATAGACCGAGGTGATGGCGGTGAAAGTTTTGCCAGCGCCGGTGGCCATGCGTACCAAGGCGCGGGGTTTGTTTAGTGCCAGTGATTTTCCCAGGCCGGTGACGGCGCTGATCTGGCAGTCGCGCAGATTGCGTTCGGGCAGTGCGGGCAGTTGCTCAGCCAAGCGGCGGCGCAAGGTTTCTGGTTGGGCAAACCAAGTGGCCAGCGTTTCCGGTTTGAAGAAGTGGAAGATTTCGCGCGAGCGTGGCGCGGGATCGGCATTGTCGGTGTAACGGATGATCTGGCCGGTGGCTTCAAACAGAAAGCGCAGCCGAGAATTGTCTGTGCGCCATTTGAGATTGGCGGCCGCGTAGCGCTTGGTCTGGCTTTCGGTCGCGGTGAGATTTTCGCCGACCGCATCGCGATTGACGAACAGCACATAGTCGGCCGGGCCGGCGTGAGTGGGACATTCGCGTACCGCCACGCCCACCCCTGCCGCGAGGTTGAGCTGCTGCATGTCCTGAATCACCCAGCCCGCTTGTTCGAGCTTCTGGTCGATCGGCTGGCGTGCCTTGGCCTCTGGTGTCATGGCAAGGTCTCTGAATGGGGGACGGTGGTACCGTCAAGGAGCTGTGCAAGGCGATGCGCCAGCCAGTGGAAGCCAATATGCTCCTGCTCCAGCCGCAGCCCCGCACGAATGCGGTTGTCGCGCAGAGCGTCATAGAGGGCGCTCTCGGCGGAGGTCAAGCGCTGCAAGTCCACGCGCAGGGGCTTGTCCTCGCTTCCCCACACGCAGGCATGTGCATCGAGGGTTGCCCTGTCCATCAAGAACGAAGCCACGTGCGCAAAGTAGCATCGCAGTTGGTCCAGAATGCCGAAGCCGTGGGTGTCGATATCGCCCCAGTAATGGATGGCGCAATTGCGCACCCAATGACTGCCTGCCAGTGCATCCCAACCGTAACCCGCGCCAAAAATCACGATGGCATCACGCACCGGCGGAAAGGCCAGGAAATTGGTCTCGTTCTCGGTGATAAATACCCGTGTCACGTTGAGCGCCAAGCGACTGAAGCTGTCGGCATCCAGGGTGACGTCGGGGCATGCCGGGCCGGGCACGGCCCGTAGCGCTGGATCAAGTACACGGAAGCGAATGCGCGTTGGCTTGTCCAGAAAGCCATAACGGGCGGCAAACTGACTGACACCACTTTTGCTGTGATCCACCACGTCAGCGGGCAAGGCCAAATCGAGCAACTCGGCCAGCACGTTGCGATGGGCTTCGATGAATTTGCTGTGCACACCAGGCAAGTCCACCTGCCGCAAATAAATGCCCGGGCGCGGATGCGCGATGAGCCACGTCACCACGCTCAGCAGTCGGGGCCATTCGGCAGACAGTTCCAGCGCCTGTAGAGGACGCTTTGCCCACCACGGCAGCAAGGCGGGATGGGTTTGCCGGGTGGCGGATAACTGTGCCACGAAGCGCTCCCAATCGCGGCGCTTGCCCAGCCAAGTCAAGGCATCTTCACGCGTCTCGACCCACACACAAGCCGGTAATTTTTGCGCACCCTGCACGCGGTGTCGAAGCGCCTGCCACTCCACACGGCATGCCTCTGTCGCTGCCAACTCGGCGGCCCACACACGAACCTCGTCAAAACGATCGGTGATGTCCGCTGAACCTGGCGACTTGAGCGACAGGCGCAAAGGAAAACGTGCATGGCCCGTCACACTGTCTCGCAGCAGTTCGCCGCGCGCCCACAGTCGCGCCAATTGCGCCTTCAACTGTTTCGGGCTGGTCCATGTCACTGCGGCAATGCCGGCGCAGTTTGGGTTGGCATCAAAGCCTTCTGCGCCCGGTATTCCTCAATGGAGAGATTGCGCAGTTTGGAGGCCCGACCGCCCTCGTTATGGACGAAGCCGACGCTTGCGACGTAGGGTTCGATGATGTGGATTTTCTGCAGCGGCGTCACGATCAGCAGTTGTAGATTGAGTTGCCGGAACAGCTTCAGCCCGTACTGAGCGGATTCGTCGGAGCCGCGCCCGAAGGCCTCATCGATGACCACAAAACGGAACGATCGCGAGCGCACCGCGCCCCATTCCAAGCCGAATTGATAGGCCAGGCTGGCCGCCAGAATGGTGTAGGCCAGCTTTTCTTTCTGCCCACCCGACTTGCCACCGGAGTCTGAATAATGCTCGTGCTCGCTGTGGTCTTCACGCCAGCGCTCGCTGGCGGCGAACAGAAACCAGTTGCGCACATCGGTGACCTTAGCCGTCCAGCGGCGGTCCTGTTCAGACAATCCTTCGCGGCCGCGGAAGCGGTCGATGATGGCCTTGACCTGCAAGAACTTCGCTTCGGAATATTGGGCATCGTCCGAGCCGGTGACAGCCCCTTCGGTGCAAGCGCGTAGTTCCTGCTGGAAGTCCCGGATCTCGGCATCGGGACTGGTCTGGGATTGCAGCACGATGTAGCGCCCGGGGTTGTAGTCGATCTCGCCCAAAGACTTGTTGATGTGCGTGATGCGCTCCTTGATGGTTTCGCGCTCGCGCGCCAGTTGCGCATTGAAGTTGGCGATTTCGTTGATGGTGTTGACGTTGAGCAGTTCTTTGAAGCGCGCAACAAAACGCGGCAGGTCATCGCGGTTCAACTGCGTCAGCAGGTTGTCGTACTCAAAGGCAGCCTCAAGGCTAGCATCGATTTCGGCCGTCTCAAGTTTGAAAGCCTCCTTGAAGGACGCCATGGCCTTGATGATTTTTTCAGCCAGGCGTTTGAGCTTTTGATCTTCTGTGTCTATGCGTGTCTGCAACCAGGTCCGCACGTCCTGCTCGCGGTTGTCACAGGATTCCACGCTCAGTTGATGCTCGCCCAGTGCCTCGGCACGCATGGACTCGAGTTTTGCTGCCAACACATCGTCGACCACAACGCCGTGCAGCAGCGTCTCGGTTTGTTGGCGAAGCGCTTGCGCGTCGGCGCGACGTTGCTCCAATTTGGCCCGCTTCTCGCGCGCAACTTGCAGCGCTTCGCCAGTTTCCTTTTGCGCCTTCTGCAATGCGCGCAGGCTTTCGTTCAATTGCTTGAGCACGTCCGACGCCGATTCCAAGCGGGTGCGCTCATCCTGGAGTTGCGCAATCTCGGTGGCGACGCTGGCCCAATCCAGTTCATCGAAGGCCGTGAATTCTTCCAGGCGCGTCAGGGCATCGAGGCGGATGGTCAACCGCGCTCGCTCTTTCTGAATCTTCGCGAGCTGGTTGGCAATATCACCCAGCCGGGATTCGATGTGGCGACGCTTGGCCTCCAGTGCTGCGATCTTGGCGCTGTTACTCCAGCCCAGCACATAGCGGCTGCGGTCATCGATACGGTGGCGGTCGTCCTTTTCATGGCGGCCGCTGGGGTCTTTGATCTGGCCGGCGCGGGTGATGGCGCGGGTCTCGCGGCGGAACTGTTCTTGGGTGTCGCAGCAGGCCACATCAAAGCGATGGGCAAGTTCGCGCTCCAGCCAATCGTAATGCGGAGAGTCAGGCTTGATGGCCAGCTTGCGCACTAGGGAATCGCGGTGCAGGGCCGGGAGTTCTGCGGCCCGGCGTGGCCGCACATGGAAGTACACCAGCCGGCCACGCAGATGGGCACCATCTACCCATTCGGCCACCGCTTTGTAGTGAGCATCGGGCACCAGCAGTGCCAGTCCGAAGCCGTGCAACAAGCGTTCAGCTGCACCTTCCCAGTCATGCTCATCATCACGCACCTGGAGCAACTCACCGGCGAAGGGCATGTCATCGACGTTCAGGCCCAAAGCCCCACACATCGCCGCGCGGATCTGGATCTGCTGGTCATCGATGTTGCTGCGCCGACGTTTAAGACTGTCGATTTCGGCACGCAGCTGGTCGTGTTCCTGTTTGCCCTGCCGCAAGCTGACGCCGTGCTCGGTCAGCGCGTTCTGCAGATCGGCATCTTGATTACGCAGCTGCTCACGCCCGCTTTGGTATTCAACGCGTTGGGCGGCGAAGGTCGCAGCATCCGCTGCCAGCGGCGCGCCCAATACGCTTGCCAGATCGGCGTAGCGCCCGGCCTTGTTTTTGCGCGCATCGCGTAACTGTTCGTGCTTGCGGATCTCCACAGCCAGGCGTTCCAGGCGGTCGCCGCCGTTATCACTGATGGCCTGCTTCAGTTCATCAATTTGCTGGCCGTGCGCCTCATGCGCCGCAGCGAGCTTTTTCTCCTGAGCCGCTTCCCGCTCCCATTCGTCTGCCAGTAAGCCCAGCCGCTTGTCGAGCAGGCCGAGCTTTAAACCAGCGAAGTGGGGCCGCAGACCATCCCGGCACGCGCGCAGGCTGTCGACCTCGGCCAGTAATGCGCTGTGGCGGCCACAGTCCGCCATCAAGGGCGTCAACAATTGCACCTGGGCTTGGGTTTTCAGCACCGCCTGATGGGCACGGTTGAGATCGTCGAAGTGGCCGATCAAGGCCTGCAGGCGTGCGCCAACCTCGAAAGGTTCCAGCATATGGCTGCGCACGAAGTCGGTGAGGTTACCCACCGACTTCATCGACACCGTCTGGTGAAACAGCTCCAGCGCCTGATCGTTTTCAATGCCAAAGCGCCGACGGAACCACGCCGCATAGGGCGGAAAAGAGTCGTGAATATCGGCGCCTTGTGCGCGCAGCCGCCTTTTCAGCTGGTTGATGTCCGCGCCGAAGTTGGCAAAGTCAGTGGCAATCGACAACGCCCGCTCGGCACCCATGAAGAACCGCGCCGGCTGTCCTTGCGCGTCTTTCATCCAGAACACCTGGGCCAGCGTCACGGTCTGATCGTAGCCGGCATTGTGGAACACCCCCAGGATGACGGCGTAGCAGTTCTGGTCGCGCAAACTCACCGGCTTGGCCGCGCCCGTGACTTCGTTACGCTCAGATTTGTAATGCCCGAGCACGTAGGAGCGTAGCGTTCGTTCCTTGTTATCGGCGCCGGCGGCCTTGTTGTAGGCGACCCGGTTGGCAGGGACGAGCAGGGTGGTAATCGCATCCACCAGCGTGGATTTGCCCGAGCCGATATCACCGGTGAGCAGGCCATTCCTGCCGTTCAGTTGCAGCGTCCACACGCGGCTGTCGAAGGTGCCCCAATTGAACACTTCCAAACGGGTCAGGCGAAAACCCGACAGCGTGTCATCGGCACAGAAGTCCAGGCCCAGGGATTGCGGATCATTCATGGCGATTAGTCATCGCCTGCGCCTTCCTTGGCATCGGCCACACCGGCCAGTTGGGACTGGTAAGTGGCCAGACGCGCATCGAATTCCGCCAGCCATTGCGCATCGACAAAGGCCTTCAGAATGCGTCGCACCTCGTAGGTGGCCGGCCCGGCCGACGCGCCGCCGGCGGGTTTCAGTTTGTGCAGAAAACCCAGTTCGGCGACCTTGTTGACAGTGGTTTCAAGCTGATCAATCAGCTTCGCTTCATTTGAGCCGTCGGGCAGGAACACTCGCACCAGCTCGACGATATCGTCGCGTGAGAGCACCAGCCGTGTATCGCCGCCACCCGCATCGAACTCCGCCAGCTTCTTGCGCAACAGGGCGAGCAACAAACTCACGGGGAAGGACAAGGGGCGACGCGCGACCAGACGTGGCAAACGCGGCGCTGGATCGTCGTCGGCCGGTTCGGCGCGGCTCTTCAAGAAGGCATAACCTTCCGCCTCATCGAGCACCAATTCAAGATTCAGCACCGCCACATAATCACGTACCCGCGCCTGCAGGGTCACCAACGCCGCCCAGTGGCGTTCGTCACCATCTCGGTACAGCACGGCTTTGAGCAGGTTGATCAGCAGTACCGACAAATCAGCCGCCGGCGCCACCATCGGGTGCGCTGCCGGTGTGGTGTTCAAGAATTCTTCTTCCATGCCTCGCCTCAGCGCTTGTGTGCGTTCACCGCATGAAGATCACGCGAGGCAGTCGCGCGCTGCGGTTGATGGCCTGACCGTCCGTGGCCACCGACTGCCAGCGGATCGACTCGGGCGTGTCTTCGTCCACCACGGTGCTGAAGACCTCCGTGCCGAGCTGCAGATAAGCGACCAATTCGGCCAGCCCGTGGTGCAAGGGCTGGCTGGCCACGAGTTCGCTCAAGGTGATCTGGGTCCGCGCCTGCAAGGCATGACGGATGTGGCGGGTGAGCAGCGCCTTGTCCACCACCACCTGCTCGAACAGCGCCAGCGCGTCGATGTCTTCATCACCGTCCTGCAAGACCAGATCGGCAATTACCGACTTGTTGGCCGGGGTGAGCAAGGGGCGCTCCATCGCCAACTCGATATCGGCGCAGGCCTCGACCATTTCCATCACAGTGCCGGTGGGTGGGGCATCGCGCAGGGCCAGCGCCTTGCTCTCGATGCCGTGCAGAATGTCCATGATGCGGCGGTTTTCCAGCCAGGCCTGGTCATCCAGAAAGCGGCGCAACTGCTGCGATAAAGCGGCGACAGTGCGCTGGGTGTGCTCACCGGCTTCCATCCAATCGTAGTGCACACGACGGGTACGGCTGTCGGGCTTGAGATCCGTCACTGCGGGCAGTGCCAAAACGCGATCCAACAGCGCGGTCAATTCTTCCTGCCGACGGCTGGAGAGCAAAAATTCCCAGAACGCGCGAAAGCTCTTGCCTTGATCGGAATCGGCGATGGCATCGCGCTCGCCCATGATGTCTTCCAGCAGCGCGCCCTTGCTACCTTCCCACAGGGCAATGCGCTCACGCACGCGCCGGTCGAGCTGGCGGAAGTTGTGCTCGACCTCGCGGAAGTCGGTCAGCAGTTCGCGCGCACCCTGGGTGAACTGCTGGAAGCGGTCCTTCACTGCCGTGTCGTCCAGTAGCGGCACGTCGCCTGCCAGCACCCGCGCGATCTCGGCGTCGATGTCATCGCGCTTTTTGTGCAGCTCGGCGAGGCGCTTTGCCGGGTCGGCCTCGCTGCCGTCGCTCATCTGTTTGAGCAGGTCAAACAAGGTCAGCAACCGCGACTCAGTGCCGATGAATTGCCGCTCGCTGAGCTGCGCCAGCCAGGCCATGGCTTTCTCGGTGGCGGGTGTCAAATCGAACTGGGCCTCGTCGGTGCCCGCGCGGTAAAACTTGCGCAACCAGCCCTTGTCGGGCGCGGCCCAGTCGTTCAGGTAATCGAGCGCCGGCTTGGGGAAGGCAGTGTCGCCCACCTGCAGGCGCAGGGCGTAGAGCTCGTCCTCCAGCGCTTCGGCCAGATCCGCCGCCGCCATCACGCGCACATTGGGCGCCACGAATACCCGGTGCAGAAAACTCGCCACCAGCGGCGCATGATCCGATCGCAACAGCCGCCACGCAGGGTGGTGAGTGCGCAAGGTGTCGAGGCTGGCGAAGGCTAGGGTCATGCGCTACCCGGCTCCGAGGGGGTAAACAGCGCCGACTCAAATTGTGGTCGGGCTTTGACGATGAGGTTTTGGTGCACGCAATCTGCGATTTCGCCATTGCAAAGTGCAACGCGGCCAAGGTCTGCGCGGTTGCCGTTGCCTGCGACGAAAAGAATGTCGCCAACCTCAAGTCGCAGACCTGTCATGACGGAATCGGAACCATTTAGGATCTTGATTTCAGCAGGGTAGCCGTTTCCAGCACATCGCGCTCAAACGTTCGGGCCGATTTGTCATCGTGCCGAGGGCTCCATTCTCTCTTTATCATGGTCAGCCAGTCCTGTGCGACCGCCATGAATGTTTGCGCTGAGCGTGCAGTTGGGGCCCTACTAATTCCTCGTTCATTTGCTCGCGCGTGGCTCGTCGAACCCGGAACGCGGGTTCTCGTCCGCGTCACCTCAGCAATCAATAAAAAGGCCACCGCAAGGGTGGCCATTTTATTGATTGGTGGAGGCGGCGGCGGTTGAACTGAATTACGCAAACAGTGAAATTTGCGAGGAAAACGCAAATCTTCGGAGTTCAATTCCCTGGCAATACCCCCGGAAGTACCCCCAGGAAAAACGCTCAAATGTGGTAAGCAGCAATGCCGGCGCCGGCCGCCGCCAACGGCGTTGAAGGCGCTTGTCAATGACAGCATATACGCTATCATCCCGTGAATGACAATCATCGTGCTCGACACCAATATTCTAGTCGCCGCGCTACTACGAGGTGGAGCCAGTGCTCGCTCGGTGCTGCGCAGGTGTGTCGACGGCCATTACCAAGCCGTGCTCGGCCCGGCACTCCTCGCGGAGTACGAGGACGTATTGGGCCGCACGGATTTGTTCGCGGACTCGGTGTTGTCGGCAAAAGAGCGGAATGAGGTGTTCGACGGTTTTTTGAATCGCTGCCGATGGGTCGAAGTGTTTTACGCCTGGCGCCCCAATCTTCCCGACGAAGCTGACAATCACTTGGTGGAGCTTGGCGTCGCCGCGCAAGCAGATGCCATCGTGACGCGAAACCTGCGGGACCTGTCTCGCGGCGAATTGAAATTTCCCATGCTCAAAGTGCTTACACCCGAGCAATGTCTGGAGGTATTTCCATGTCCACGTTGACGATACGTTTGCCCGAGGAAAAGCATGAGAGGCTCAAGGCGCTCGCACGCGCCAACTCGATCAGCGTCAATAAGCTGATGGACGAGCTTGCGACGGTCGCCCTAGCCAACTATGACGCTCGAGTGCGATTCGAGACGCGCGCCGCGCGCGGCAACGCGAAGCGCGCCTTGGTGTTGCTCGATAAACTGGACGGGGCCGAATGAATTCGAACTATGGCCGGAGCGTGGCCGTGAGTGGGTATGAGTTCGCCAGCACGCTTCCTTGCATCCGAAGCGTGTGCCAAGTTTGTGGAATGTGGTTGGTGACGCCCAACAGGTATCGCTTACTGCCTTTGAGCGAGTGGCGTATGCGAGAGGCCTCGTAGAAGTCATAGAACACCGCGGTATCGGGCACGATGATCATCCCTATGTCTCATCTGGATGTCCGATACGCGAACCGCGAATGGTTCGGCATTGAAATGCATGTGGCGGACTTCTAGAGATCCTTCGAAGATGGGCGCGAGCGCGCCGTTGGAGACGCGGCGGGGATCGGCGCGGCCAAGCCGCAGCCACGAAGGATTCGCCCTCAAGTGTACGAATACGACAAATTGACCTGCCGTCATCGACTCGCTTCGGTATGGGCGGCGCCTTTCTGCGCGCACATCTTCAATGTTATGCGTCGTGCGCAAGCGTTCCTAGAAAATCCAGGTGCCGGGATCGAGCCCGAGAAGCACGCGCCCGATGGTTTCGAAGTTGCCGCTCTGGATCTGCACGTGCTGCGCCGCTGCATGCGCGTCGCGAAAGCAACGCTGCAATGGGCAGCTCTCATACACAGCGGTCCCACCGCCCAGGTCATAGGCCGTCTGTGTGACCGTCTTGGCGACGTCCGCTACCAAGGCAAAAGAGAGGCGCACCCTGGCCCGCTGCGCGACAGTCAGCGCAGCGCCTTCGGCAACGGTTTTCCACGCGTCCTCGCATGCCTCAAGGGCGAACGAACGCGCCGCGCACACCACCGCTTCAGCGCGCCCGATTTGGGCCTGGGCCACTGGTTTGCCGGCGAGCACGCCTGAGCCCAGCAGTGGCGTCCTGGAGTTACTCAAGCTGAGCAGCGCAGCGAGGGCGCCTCGGGCGATGCCGAGTGGCACTGCACCGATGACCGCAGGCGCCAGGGTGAAAAACGGAAGCCTGTACAGCGCGCCGGCGCACTCTGTTGCAGGGGCGGTCGAC
>JANMJF010000769.1:0-2054 GCA_031371245.1 Pseudomonadota bacterium
TGGGCCGAAGATCAACACATGGTCGAGCTGCTCGCCGCGCTGGCGCGCGGCGCCGATGAAGATCTCCATCTGTTCGTGCACCGCCGGCTGGCCGATGTAATCGGCCAACAGCCTGGGCCGTATGGAGTCCTCAAGCTGAACCTCGTCGGTGCCGAGACTGGCGGTGATCAGCCGATCGCCGTCAGACATCGCGACGCGGTCCCGTGTCGCTGGCCCGGCTACGCATCATTTCGGCGCCAGACTCTTCAATACGACGCGAATGATCTCTTCGCTCTTCAGACCCTCGGTGTCGAGGCCATGCACAAAACGACTGGCCTCATGGGGCTTGTAGCCCAGCGCGATGAGACCGCTGATGGCATCGGCGGCGGCATCGGCAACCCGCGCATTGACGCTGGTCGGCATCACGCGCAGGGCCGGTTCGACGCGCGCGACGCGGTCGCGCATCTCGATGATCAGCCGCTCGGCAGTCTTCTTGCCAACGCCCGGCAGCGCGGTCAAGCGCGCGGTATCGCCGGCGTGCACACATTCGGCGAAGGCATCGGCATCCATACCCGACAAGATCACCAGCGCCATCTTGGTGCCAACACCGTTGACCTTGAGCAGGCTGCGAAACAGGGCGCGCTCGCTTTCCGATACAAAGCCATAGAGCAGATGTGCATCCTCCCGTACCGTGAGATGGGTGTAGAGCGAGACCGTGTGATTCAGCTCCGGTAGCGCCCAGATAGTGGTCATGGGTGCTTCGATTTCGTAGCCGATGCCATTGCACTCGACGACTATCTGCGGCGGGCGCATTTCGATGAGAACGCCGGTGATGCGTCCGATCATGAGCGCGTCCCGGCCAAGGCGATGCGTGCCTTGCCATCGCGCATGGCGCTGTGACATAGCGCTGCGGCCAAGGCATCGGCCGCGTCCGCAGTCGGCGTGGTGTTCAAAGTGAGCAGGAATTTCACCATGTGCTGCACCTGAACCTTATCGGCATGACCGCGTCCGACCACGCTTTGTTTAATCTGGGTCGCGGAATATTCATGCACGGCCACACCCGCGCGGCGCGCCGCGACCATCGCCACGCCACGCGCGTGGCCAAGCTTGAGCGCCGAATCGACATTGCGGTTCATGAATAACTTTTCGATGGCGGCCTCGGCCGGGCCAAAGGCGGCGATGATGACCGACAGTTCGTCATACAACTGCACCAGGCGCTCGTCGAAGCTGCCCTCGGTGTTAAGGCGGATGCAGCCGCAGGTTACGTATTCGGTGCGTTGGCGTGCGGCGCGTATCACGCCGTAACCAGTCACCCTGGAGCCCGGATCGATGCCGATGATGACGGTCAATCGCGAAGTCGGCGCCGCTCAGGCGCCGAGCGTGGCCATGATTTCGTCGGAAATGCTGGCGTTTGAATAGACCTTCTGCGTGTCGTCGAGGTCTTCCAGCATATCCAACAGGCGCACCATCTTCTGCGCATTGTCGCTATCGAGTTCGCTTTGTATGCCGGCACGCATGGTTACTTCCGCCGCTTCGGGGTGATGGCCGGCCGCGACCATGGCGTCTTTCACTTCGCCGAATTGATCTGGGCCGGTCAGGACTTCGATCGAGCCATCGTCGTGCACCACCACATCGTCGGCGCCGGCATCCAGGGCCGCCGCCATCACTGCGTCTTCGTCGCTGCCCGTGGGGTAGTCGAGCGAACCCACTTTCTTGAACAGATAGGCGACCGAGCCATCGGTACCCAGATTGCCACCGCACTTCGAAAAAGCATGGCGCACTTCGGCAACCGTGCGATTGCGATTGTCGGTCATGCAATCGACCATCACCGCCACACCACCCGGACCATACCCTTCATAGCGAATTTCTTCGTAGTTGTCGGCATCGACATCGCCGGCACCGCGCGCCACCGCGCGCTCGACCGCGTCCTTGGTCATATTTGCGTTGAGCGCGTCGTAGATCGCCGCGCGCAGGCGCGGGTTCGAACTGGCATCGCCACCGCCGGTGCGTGCGGAGACGGTGATCTCACGTATCAATCGCGTGAACAGCTTGCCACGCTTGGCGTCCTGCTTGCC
>JANMJF010000373.1:0-5522 GCA_031371245.1 Pseudomonadota bacterium
ACAATCTCGGCCGCATCCTGGTCGGCCGTGAAACACATCGACGCTGGCCGTGGGTGCCAAGCTTCGCCGAGCGCGTGGCCCTGTGCGCGCCCGATCTCGACGTGCTGTCGGTAGCCAACGAGGGCGTGACGCGCGATCGCGAGTTGGGTGCTGCGGTTGACGGCCCAATCGAGGAGACGCCTGATTGGTGGCGTGCCTATCTCGGCGCCAGCCTCTGCGTGGTGTTGACCACCGCCGTAACTGCCCCCGCTCTGCGCGTGCTCGGTCTCACCAACAGTGTCATGCTGCTGTTGCTGGCGGCGGTATTGGCGGCCTATCGATTCGGGCCGGGACCCGGCACCGTCGCCGCCATCGGGTCGGTGCTCTGTTTCGATTTTTTCTATGTGCCGCCACGCTTTTCCTTCACGGTCCACGACGCACACTACACCGTGACCTTTGTCGTGATGCTGGGCGTTGCCCTGCTGGTCGGGCAGATCACGGCGCGACTGCGTTTCCAGGCCACCGTGGCCGGCGATCGTGAGCGGCGCATGGGTGCGCTGTTCGAAATGGCCCGCGATCTTTCCTCGGCCTTGACCCTCGAACAAACTGCGGATATCGGCAATCGCTTCGTGGCGCGCCTGTTCGACGTCATCCCCGCGATGTTCATACAGAACGATGCGGATCACCTGGCGCCAGCGCCGGGCACGGTGTTGCCAGCGCAAGCCGATTCGAGCATCGCGCAATGGGCGCTGGACCATAATGCGAGTGCTGGCCTGACCACCGACACCTTGCCCTCGGCACCGGCCTTGTATGTGCCTCTCAAGGCGCCGATGCGTACGCGCGGCGTGCTGGTGCTGGTGCCGCGCACGGCACGTTGGCAATTGAATCCGGAGCAGCGGCGTTTGCTGGAAACCACGGCGGCGCTGATTGCTATCGCGCTCGAACGCAACCACTTCATCACCGTTGCCCAGGAGGCACTCGTGCAGATGGAGTCGGAGCGCTTACGCAATTCATTGCTCGGCGCACTTTCCCATGATCTGAAGACGCCACTGACGGTACTCGCCGGGCTGGCCGATTCGATCAATCTGGCCGGACCACCGCTGGCGCCCGCGCAAGCCGAGATTGCGACATCGATACGCGAAGAAGCATTGCGCACCAGCACCATGGTCATGAATCTGCTGGAGATGGCGCGGCTGCAAGCCGGCAATGTACGTCTGCAACGCGAGTGGCAACCGCTTGAGGAAGTCATCGGCGTCGCATTGCAGGCCCGTGCCAGCCTGTTGGCCAGTCACGCTGTGCGGGTGAGCCTGCCGGCAAATCTGCCGCTGGTGGAATTCGATACCTTGCTCATGGAGCGCGTGTTGTGCAATCTGCTTGAGAACGCGGCGAAGTACACGCCGCGCGGTAGCACCATTGAGATTGCGGCGCATGACCTCGGACCGTGGATAGAGATCACCGTCACCGATAATGGTCCTGGCCTGCCGGCGGGGCACGCAGGGCAACTATTCGAAAAATTCGAGCGCGGCCAGGGGGAGTCCTCGGTCGGCGGGGTGGGCTTGGGTTTGTCTATCGTGCGCGCGGTGGTCGAAGCCCATCAAGGCACGGTCAAGGCCGAGAACCGCCCGCAAGGCGGCGCGCGTATCACCTTGAGTTTGCCAGCCGGCGTACCGCCTGAAGTTCCGCGCGAGCAAGCATGACCGTTGGGCCAACATCGCCGCCGGTGAAAGTCGTGCTCATCGAGGACGAAAAGCAGATCCGTCGCTTCGTGACCATGGCGCTGGAGGCCGAGCACTGCCAGGTCAACGAGGCCGATACCGCTCGACAAGGTCTCATCGAAGTGGGGACGCGCAGACCCGACTTAGTGATCCTTGATCTTGGTCTGCCCGATGGAGACGGCATTGAGGTCGTGAAAGACGTTCGTGGGTGGTCGAACGTACCCATCCTCATTCTCTCGGCGCGACCGCTGGAACGGGACCGGGTCGCCGCACTCGATGCCGGCGCCGACGACTATCTGACCAAACCCTTCGGCATCAGTGAACTCATGGCGCGGGTCCGCGCGCTATTGCGACGGACGCGTGCGTCCGCCGCCGATCCCCATCAGCAGATAGCCTTCGGCATGGTGGTCGTCGATAGGGAGAACAGAGTCGTCAAGCGCGACGGCATCGCCGTCCATTTAACACCCATTGAATACCGACTGCTTACCCTGCTGCTTGCCAATGACGGGCGCGTCCTGACCCATCGCCATTTGTTGCGCGAGGTGTGGGGGCCTTCCCATTCGTCGGACACTCATTACCTGCGCGTCTACATGACCGCGCTGCGCCGCAAGCTTGAGGTCGATCCCACGCGACCGCAGCACTTCATTACCGAAGCTGGCGTGGGCTATCGATTCTGCATCGATGAAACATACCGATAGAACGCTCGCCGACGATCTTTCTACACGCCGTCCGCCCCCACCAACCACTCTGGCGAATGACAGGCGGGACTGACGAACTGCCCCGCACCACTACAGGTAGTGCACAACGTCGGCGTCTGACGTATCCTTAGTAGCGATCACCTCGTCCACCCGGCTGCTGTGCTTAATTTTTAGCAACACCACCAGCAGCCGGGTGGCAATTTTAAATTCTTCCCTTAGCGCTGCATAATCGAACGCATTGTCCGTCCACTGCCGAGGAACCCGACGATGAGTGAAGAACAAGCTGCAAAAGGTCGCGCCCTGCTCGAACGATTGACCACCAATCCCTCGGCCATGGATCGCTTCCCGGAAAAATTTCGCACCTACACCCTGGAGCATCTGTTCGGTGATGTGTGGCAGGGCGAAGCACTGGCCCTTGAGGAACGCTCGCTCGTGACCTGCACCATTCTGGTGGCACTGGCGCGCGAGCCCGAACAGCGTTTCCACTTCGCCGCCGCGCGTCGCTTAGGGATTGCGCGCGACAAACTGGTGGAGATGATCACCCATGCCGCGCACTACGCGGGTTGGCCGAACGCGGTCGGCGCACTGCGTAGCCTGGAAGACGTCTGGCCGAGCGAACAATGATGCCAGCGCGGGCCTGGCGCCGGCTTCACTAGAGACCAGCGCACCTGCCGTTAGATCTGTACTGCGAGCGACTTGGCCCCGGCTTGCTGGCCGAGCCGCTCAACGCCATCACCAACCTCGGGTTTTTATGGGCGGCGCTGCGCGCCTGGCGCGGTGCCGAACGACGCGCTGATCTGCGCATGCTCGCCGCCCTGCTGGCCGCCATTGGCCTCGGCAGCGGGCTATTCCACACCCTCGCGTCACCGCTGGCACAGCTCTGCGATGTGATCCCCATCGCGCTTCTGCAACTGCTCTATCTGCATTTGTATCTGCGCCGCGTGATCGGCTGCGGGCCGGGCGCGAGTAGTGTGTGGCTGCTGATCTACGTGCTCGCTCTCGCAGCAGGCAGTCGCGCTGGGGCAATCCTGAATGGCTCACTGGCTTATGCGCCAGCAGCACTCACCTTGTTGATCCTGGGCGGGGTGCATTACCGCCTGCGCGCGCGCACCGATGTGCTGGTAGCAGCACTGCTGTTCATAGTGTCGCTGACCGCCCGTAGCGTCGACCTCGCACTCTGCTCGCAGTGGCCACTCGGCACCCATTTTCTCTGGCACCTGCTGAACGCTGCGATGCTGTTCAAACTGTTGCAAGCCTATCAGGCGGCGACCGCTACGCTGACGGCGCAGCCCGCTCGCTAAGTCTTACTCACCCAGCTGCTGCTTGCCGCGCGCGAGTATCTGTTCGCGCCGAGACGCGATGGTGGACGCGCTGACACTGTCGTTCCAGGTACGCGACTCGCGCGCCTCGAAAGCCATGCCATCGTTCAAGCTCATGTAGTAGCCGGCGTCGATGACATGCTTGTAACGCAGCAGGAAATCCGGCGCGACGCTCAACATCGCCTCGGCCAGTTCACGACAAGTGCGCAGCAGTGCCTCGGGTGCCACCACACGATTCACCAGGCCCCAGCGCTCGGCGGTCTCGGCGTCGAGAAAATTGCCGGTCAAGGACAATTCCTTGGCCCGTGCCAGACCAATCACTCGCGATAAGCGCTGACTCAAGCCCCAGCCGGCGAGCAGGCCGACACGACCGTGGGTATCGGCGAAGCGCGCTGTGGTGGATGCGATCAACAGGTCGCAAGCCAGGGCGATCTCGAAACCGCCCGTCACCGCCGCGCCATTGATGGCGCCAATCACCGGCCCGCTGAAAGACCTTATCGCCGCGCCGGTATCGGCCCACACTTCCTTGCGACCATGAATCGCGGCGCCATTGCCGAGCTCTTCGAGATCGAGCCCGGCACTGAAAGCGCGGCCGGCACCGGTCAGAATCACCACGCGAGTTTGGGCATCGGCTTCCAATGCGGCGAAGGTCTCGAACAAGGCGCGGCGCAGTTCCAATGACAAGGCGTTCAAACGTTGTGGACGATTGAGCGTGAGCACGGCCAGGCCGCCAGCCTTGTCGACCAGCAGTACGGGTTCAGTCATGGCATAGAGTTCCTGATCAACATTGGCATTCAGTCCTGGCGTGTAGTGCGCCACGGGCCAGACCAGCGCGGTTTACGTTTTTCGACGAAGGCGTTGAGGCCTTCGCGACCGTCGTCGGTGGAGAACACATTGCACAGCGTTTCGATCTGATTCTCGACATTCCGCCGGTAATCGAGGTCGTTGGCGCGCATGAACGACGTGCGCCCGAGCGCCATGATGGTCGGCGATTTCGTCGCCAGCACGCGCGCCAGTTCCAGCGCTTTGTCCATCAG
Source organism: Pseudomonadota bacterium (assembly GCA_031371245.1). Taxonomy (GTDB): domain Bacteria; phylum Pseudomonadota; class Gammaproteobacteria; genus JADJYF01. Next base: position 4,749 of record JANMJF010000373.1, read on the forward strand.
CGCGGCACGCGGCACCGCGTAATTGATAATGCCCAATTGGGCCGCTTCGTGAGCGGCGATGGGCGTACCGCAGAACAGTAATTCAAAAGCCTTGTTGCGACTGATCTGGCGCGGCAGATGAGCGTAATGGATGGCCGGGATCACACCGACATCGATTTCCGGGTAGCCGAGATCGATGTCGTCCGCCGCTACCGTCATGTCGCAGTTGATAGCGAGCGTCATGCCGGCGCCGCGTGCCGGGCCGTTGACTACGGCGATAATCGGCTTAGTGAGCCGGTAGACGATATCCATGGTCTCCATATAGAACTTATAGACGAAGTTGCGCAGGTCGAGCGCATCGCCGCGCGCCACCATTTTCAGATCCATGCCGCCGCAGAACATGCCCTCCAATGCACTGGTCAACAGCAGCACCCGCACTTGCGGGTCTTGATCGGCGCGACGCATGGCCGCGTGGATGGCCTCGATCATGGGATGGTCAATGGCATTGACCGGCGCGCGCTGCATGGCAATGTTGGCAATGCTGTCGCTGACGGTGTAGTCGACCCGCTGTTGTGTATTCACTTCAGACGCTCTCCGATTGAATTTGATGATGGCTATGGGCGCGACGCGGCCGATGTCGTCGCTGCTTCACGGATCCATGCCGAGCTTGAGCGGCAGATGCGGGTCGCGCACCCATTCCGACATCGAACCGTCGTAGATCGCGACCTGATCCTGGCCGCAGATCAGCAACGCGAGCGCGTCCATGGTCGCCGAGATACCGCCACCGCAGTAGGC
>JANMJF010000006.1:0-7339 GCA_031371245.1 Pseudomonadota bacterium
GTGCATGATGCTTTGCCCTTGCTCAAGCACGCGGAAGTCGTGCAAGTGGCAGTCATCAATCCGCAGCTTGGCTATGGCCAACATGGCGCGATTCCCGGTGCCGATATCTGCCTGCACCTCGCCCGCCACGGCATCAAGGCCGAGGCCTATGTCGGACACGCCGAGGGCCAGGCGACAGGTCCGGCGCTGCACGCCCAGGCCACTGCCATCGGTGCCGATCTGGTGGTGATGGGTGCCTACGGCCATTCGCGTTTCCGCGAACTGGTGCTGGGCGGTGTCACCCGCTATCTGCTTGAGCACCTGCATGTGCCGATGCTCATGGCTCACTGAGCGCCCGGGGAGCGCCCTGATCGAGATCAGGATGACGACGCTGCCAGCTCAGGGCCGACGGTCGGGCGATTTGGGCGCACCTTTGTTTTTGCGATCGCGATGGCGGTCTTTCTTGTGATCCTTGTCGCGCACCCGATCGGTACGGCGCGGCGCAGTCGGATCGCCGAGACGACTGATCTGCAGCTGCTGTCCTGATACCCAGACACGTTTCAAATGGGCAAGCATCTCGTTTGGCATGCCGATCGGGAGATCAACCGTGGCGTAGTCGTCGTGGATTTGAATGCGACCAATATCCCGTGCGTCGATGCCAGCCTCGTTGGCAATGGCACCAACGATATTGCCGGGCTGCACACCATGACTGTGGCCAACTTCGAGACGGAAGCCTTCCATGCCGGCCGGTGGCGGTGTACGCACACCCAGGCGTGCACGGCCTTCTTCGCCCTCGGCGCGGGGCGGCCGCGCCTCGCCCTGGAACGGCCGCCGCTCGCCTTCGCTAGTGCCGCGCTCGGCGCCAAAGCGCGGTGGACGCTCACCGTCACCACGAGGCGCCGGCTGCGGGGGCCGGAAACGAGGTGGACGGTCATCGGCATGACGGGGTGGCCCCGTCTCGTCGCGACGCGGCGGACGCGTATCGGCATAGCGTGGGGGACCGCCATCGTCGCGACGCGGCGGACGCGTGTCGGCATAGCGCGGTGGGCCGGCATCATCGCGACGCGGCGGGCGGTCGTTGCCGCCGACCGGTGGACGTTCAGCGCCGAAACGCGGCCGCTGCTCGTCGAAGCGACGCGGTCCATCGTTGTCGGTGCGTAGCGGCCGCGCTTCCTGCGTCTGGGGCGGTGGGCGGCGCTCGTAGCCGCGCTCGCTGCGCGGTTCTTCACGTTTCTCCCAACGACCGCCTTCGCGACGCTGAGGGCGAGAATCTTCGCGATGACCGTCCCGCGCGCCGCGTTCGTGGCGCTCGCCACGCTGCGGTGGCGCAAGCAATAGCGGCTGGCCACCCTGCACCATGTGCGCCAGCGCAGCGGCGATGTTGGCCGGCTCAACGTCGTGTTCGCGCTGATAACGATCGACCAGCTGGGCGAAGATTTCCAGATCGGCCGTGGCCAAGGTGTCGGTAATGGTCTGCATGAAACGCCCGATGCGTTTGTCGTTGACCATTTCGGCACTGGGCAGGTCCATGCGCTCAATCGGCTGGCGCGTGGCGCGTTCGATGACACGCAACATGTGCTGTTCGCGCGGCGCGACGAACAGGATGGCATCACCATGGCGTCCGGCGCGGCCGGTGCGGCCGATACGGTGCACATAGACCTCGGAATCGTTAGGGATGTCGAAATTGATCACATGGCTGATGCGTTCGACATCCAGTCCGCGCGCCGCGACATCGGTCGCCACCAGGATGTCGAGCTTGCCGTCCTTCAACTGCTCGATGGTCTTCTCGCGCAGCTTCTGCGCGACGTCGCCGCTGAGCGCTGCGCAGGAATAGCCACGCGCATCGAGGCGCTCGGCGAGCTCGACGGTGGCGAGCTTGGTACGCACAAAGATCAACACACCTTCGTAATTTTCAGTCTCGAGAATACGGGTCAGGGCATCGAGCTTATGCAGACCGCTCACCACCCAGTAGCGCTGGCGGATGGTCGCGGCGGTGGTGGTGCTGAGCCGAATGCTGATCTCCTGCGGCTCGCGCATATAGCGTTCGGCAATCTTGCGGATCGGCGGCGGCATGGTCGCCGAAAACAAAGCCACCTGGCGCTCGGGCGGCGTCTGTTCCAATACCCATTCGACATCGTCGATGAAACCCATGCGTAGCATTTCGTCGCCTTCGTCCAGCACCAGACACGACAGCGCGCGCAGATCAAGTGTGCCGCGACGCATGTGATCCATCACGCGACCGGGTGTGCCTACCACCACGTGCACGCCGCGGCGCAAACCGCGCAGCTGCACGCCGTAGTCCTGGCCGCCGTAGATCGGCAGCACATGGAAGCCGGGCAGATGGCGAGCATAGGAATGAAATGCTTCAGCCACCTGGATCGCCAGTTCGCGGGTGGGCGCCAGCACCAGCACCTGTGGTACCGCGCGGTCCAGATCAATGCGCGTCAAGAGTGGCAGCGCAAACGCCGCGGTCTTGCCGGTGCCGGTCTGGGCCTGGCCGATCAGATCGCGGCCGGCCATGAAATACGGAATGGTTGCCGCCTGAATGGCGGTCGGCGTTTCGTAACCGACATCGGACAGCGCCGCCAGCACCGGCGCGGACAGTCCAAGATCGGCAAATGTAATCGGGGTGGATTCAGTGGCTTGGTCAGACGGAGAATTCGAGGACACAGGGGGGTACCTTAAGCTGCATGCGACGGCGGTCAGGCCGAGGGAGGCGGGGAATTATAGGCGCTTCGCCGCAATAGTCACGAAACCCCCTCAGCACTCGGCCCTGCGCCGGACGCTGTGACTAACGCTGCGCGATCCCTCCATGTTTAACATTTGACCGATGGCGAGTGCCCGGCGGGCGGCCTAGCATGTTGTCAATGTCGCTCGCGGCAACATCGATCGCGTCATAACAAAGTAGCGTTGTCCATGGCCCTAAGCACTTCGGATCTGATTCTGCTCTTCATGCCTTGGGCCTGCCTGGTGAGCTTGGGTCACATCGCGAAACGCGACTTCCGCGCCCATCTGCGCCGCCGTCATGCCCTTGTCTATCAACACGTTTATGGCGCCCACGCCAACCGCAGTCGGCACGCGGCCTTGGACCCGGTAGCCTGGTTGTTGCAGCTGCGCTTTGAGATGTCGAATGCCTGGCGGGGCTTGCAAGACGCCCAGCTGGACCGTCTCGGCTGCCGCCTGCGCCAGCGCATGCTGGCGGCGGTGGTGTTGTATTGCGGCGCGATCGGCTGGGTGCTGGCCGCAGCCTGATACGCGCTACCAGGAATTGCGCAATTCCCTCAATTTCACAAACACCGTCTGCGCGTCGACCGCAGCCGGCAGATCGGGAAAAGCTTCACGCAAGCGCGCGATCACGCTCGGGCTGCGCAGCCGAAAGAAAGTGTTGATGTCCTTTTCCAGGGCCAGTGTCGAGACCAACGGCGCATTCGGGTCCTGCGCCTTGACGGTGTTCAACAGCGCTCCGGCGTGGGCGTTGTCCGGTTCGCGGTCGAGGGTGAAAGCGAGATTGTTGGCGATGTAGTCGTGGCCGGGATAGACCAGCGTGGTGTCAGGCAGCTGGGCGAGCTGGCGCACGAAGGTGTCGTAGAGCTCGGCGGGATGACCACCATGGTGGCAGTTGCCAGCGCCAGCATTGAACAAAGTGTCGCCGCAGAACAGCGCAGGGATGTCGGTGTGGGAGCGCAGACAGATGTGCGCCATGGTATGCCCGGGCGTGTCGAGCGCTTCCAATTCCACCGTCCTGCCAACCTTGATCACATCCCCCGCCTGCAAGCCTCGATCGAGTCCCGCGATGCTGTCGCGAGCATTGGCGTGGGCCAGCACCTTGGCGCCGGTCGCCGCCACCACCGCCGCATTGCCACCGATGTGATCGTGATGTTCGTGGGTGTTCAGGATCTGGGTGATGCGCCAACCGCGCGCCTTCGCTACCGCCAGACATTTTTCGTGATCGAGCGGGTCGACGGCGAGCGCCTCGCCGGTTTCACCGCAGGCGATGAGGTAGTTGAAATTGCGATAGGCATTGCCGGTCCAGATCTGTTCGACGTTCACGCGTTTGCTCCTGGAATCCAATGGGCGCCGTGCAGCGTTCAGGCGCGGTAGGCAAGAGGTTAACACGGCGTGCCGCGCCACTACGCAAAAGCGTACTTGACGAATCCCGGCCAGCACCGACAATGAAGCCATCCCCCTACGGAAGTCCGTCTCAAATTATGAGCGCAGGAGAACGTTTACCCGGTACGCCGGATCCCATGCACCGCTGGCCCGGCGTCGGCGGTGTGAGTTTGGCCGGCGACAGCTGGGGGCCGCACGACGGCCCCTTGATTCTCCTGCAGCACGGCGGTGGTCAGACCCGCCACGCCTGGAAGACCGCCGGCGAAGCACTAGGCGCGGCCGGCTATCACGCTGTCGCCTTCGATGCCCGTGGCCACGGCGATTCCGACTGGGCGCCGGACGGCGTCTATGGGCAGGACATCATGGTCGAAGATCTGTGCTGCGTGATCAAAGCGCTCGGCGGCAAACGCCCGGTGCTGGTCGGTGCTTCCATGGGCGGCGGCACCAGTCTGGTCGCGATCGGCGAGGATCACGTCGATGCCACCGGCTTGGTGCTGGTCGACATCGCGCCGCAGATCGAACAAGAAGGCGTGCAGAAGATCGGCGCTTTCATGAACTACAAACCCGAGGGTTTCGACACCTTGGAGGAAGTGGCGGCCACCATCGGCGCCTACCAGCCCCATCGCCAGCCGCCTAAGGATCTGGCCGTTCTGGCTAAGAATCTGCGCCGCGCGCCGAATGGCAAATTCCGCTGGCACTGGGATCCGCGCTTCATGCAATTGCGACGCGAAATGGACAAGCGCTTCGAACGCTTATCGGCCTGCGCCCGTGCGCTGAAACTGCCGACGTTATTGGTGCGCGGTGGTCTGTCCGACGTGCTGTCGGAAGACGGCGCGCAGAATTTCCTGACCCTGTGCGCCCACAGCGAGTACGTCAACATCACCGATGCCGGCCATATGGTCGCTGGTGATCGTAACGACGTCTTCGGTAACGCCGTCATCGAGTTCCTGACCCGCGCCGTGCCGGTCGGCGGCCCGCCAGTGCAGCCGGCCCACGCGCCGCACCCCCATCACGAAGGGCCACCCGGCGACCTTATCGACGTGCCGTGAGCACGGTGGGTCCGAATTCATTCGGACCCCCATGACCTTGACTGAGGAAGGCGATAGACGGTGCACAATCACTCCCCACCCTTCCTGCCCGAGTCTGTCTTCGATACCACCGGTGGCGTGCCGCCGCAGGTGCTGGCCGCGCCCTCGCGCTACATTCAGGGCGATGGCGTGCTGGCCTGCCTCGGCCGTTACGTTTCTATCCTGCGCACTCGCCACGCCGCAGTCTTGATCAGCATCGCAGGTCGCCAACGCGACGGCGATCGCATCGAGCGCGGACTCCGCGCCGCCGGTATCAGCTGCAGCTTCGTCATTTTTGGTGGTGAATGTTCCCAGGCCGAGATCGCCAACGCGGTCGCCACCATCGCGGCCGCCGGCGCAAACGTGGATTGCCTGCTAGCCGTCGGCGGCGGCAAATGTATCGATGCCGGCAAATGCGTCGCCTACCGTCTCGGCGTGGCGATGGTGAGCTGCCCATCGCTAGCCTCCAATGACGCACCGTGTTCCGCCGTGTCGGTCATCTACACAGCGGCTGGCGTGACGGAATCCCTGGAGTTCTTTCCCACCAATCCGGCGCTGGTGGTGGTCGATACGCGCATCGTCGCCGAAGCACCCGTGCGTTATCTGGTGGCGGGCATGGGCGATGCGATGGCGACCTGGTACGAAGCACGCACCTGTTTTGATAATCCCCACGCACGCAATTTGTTGGCCGCGCGTCCGACCCTGGCCGCCGCCGCGCTCGGCGAGTTGTGCGCCAAGACGCTGTTCGAGCACGGCGTGGCAGCGGCCGCCGCCGTCAGGCGACGCGAAGTCAACGATGCGCTCAATCATGTCGTCGAGGCCAATACCTTGTTGAGCGGCGTCGGCTTCGAAAGCGGCGGACTCGCCGGCGCCCACGCACTGGCCCAGGGACTGACGGTTTTGCCGCGCCTGCACGCCGATTATCTGCACGGTGAAATGGTGGCCATGGGGCTCATGACACAATTGCTGCTGGAAAAGCGCGCGGTCGAAGCCACGCGTGTGGCGGAATTCCTGTGCGCGGTTGGACTGCCCTGCCATCTCGGTCATCTGTCGCTCGATGCCAGCCATAGCGCCGACCTCGCCGCCGTCATGGCCGGCACCACCATCCTGCCGTTTCTCGCCAACGAACCTTTTGCCGTCGACGCCGACATGTTACTCAGCGCGACCCTCGCCGCCGATCGCCTCGGTCGTCACACCGTGGCGCGGGTTGGCGATGCCGCCTACCAAGCGTTGCACGACGGCTGACTTCATCGCACCGCCATCGATATAAATCTGGGAAGCACCGCCATGCGCGACATCGTTATTTGCAAGGCCCTCATCGTCGCGCTCAGCTACCACACCAGCGTGGTGCGCGGTGCGCAGCGTCCGCGCTGATGTCGAACGCCGCCAGCCCTGCGGATCCTTACTCGATTCCGCTCGAACATATCAACGTGAGCGATCCGCGCCTGTATCAAGACGATGTCATCGGCGCCTATTTTGCGCGGCTGCGCAAAGAAGCGCCGGTGCACTACTGCGCCGATAGTCACTACGGTGCGTTCTGGTCTTTGACCCGGTACAAGGACATCGTCGAGATCAATGCCGATGACGTTCGGGTCTCGTCCAACTACGAGTTGGGCGGCCACATCCTCGGCTACGACACTATGTTCCGCAGTCACGGCGTCGATGCGCGCATGTTCCAGTCGACCGATCCACCCATCCATACCGTGCAGCGCAAAGCCATCGCACCGCTAGTGGCGCGTGCCAAGGTGCGCGACATGGAAGACCAGATCCGCGCGATCTGCGCGCGCATTCTCGATGACCTGCCGCTCGGCGAAACCTTTGACTGGGTCGAACGCGTGTCGATCGAAATGACCACCCAGGTGCTGGCCATGCTGTTCGACTTCCCGTGGGAAAAGCGCCGTCTGTTGACACGCTGGTCCGATGTCGCAGTCAGCGAGCCAGGCTTCGGCATCGTCGACAGCTGGGAGTCACGTCGTGTCGAACTGGAAGACTGTTTCACGACATTTGCCGAACTGTGGCAGGAGCGTCTGCAGGGTGAACCGCGTTCCGATCTACTGTCTCTCATGGTGCACGCTGAAGGCACCAAGAACTTAAGTCCCGGCGAGTTCCTGGGCAATCTCATCAATCTCATCGTCGGCGGCAACGACACCACGCGCAATTCACTGAGCGGCGGTGTGCTTGCC
>JANMJF010000030.1:0-4540 GCA_031371245.1 Pseudomonadota bacterium
CGGCGGATGATGGGGGAAGCGCACCACTTCCCCGGGAAAGATATCGAGGCAGGTGGTGCCGCCATCTTCGGCGCTGTGGCTGACCAGCGATTGCAGGCCGAGACAGATGCCGAAGAAGGGCCGCGTGCGTGCGCATTCGCGGATCACCTCGACCAGACCCTGGTCGTTAAGCCGCGCCATGCAGTCGCCGATCGCACCCTGGCCGGGGAAGACCACGCGGTCGGCGTTGGCGACGGTGCGGGCATCGTCGGCGACTATGATCTGGTGGCGGCTGCCGGCCACGGGTTCCAGCGCCTTCACCACCGAACGCAGATTGCTTCCACCGTAATCGATGACAGCGACGGTCGACATCAGCGCAAATCCGAATGCTTGAGTGTTACAGCGCGCCCTTGGTCGAGGGTAGCGCGTCGCCCATGCGGGCATCGGCTGCCACTGCCATGCGCAGCGCGCGGCCAAAGGCTTTAAAAATAGTTTCGATGATATGGTGCGCGTTGCGACCACGCAGGCAGTCGACGTGCAGCGTGCACATGGCGTGATTAACGAAACCCTGGAAGAATTCATGGAACAGGTCGACGTCGAATTCGCCAATGCGCGCGCGTGGAAATTCGACTTCAAAGACCAGACCCGGCCGGCCGGAGAGATCGACGACGACCCGCGACAAGGCTTCATCCAGCGGCACATAGGCGTGGCCGTAGCGACGGATAGCGCGCTTGTCGCCCAGTGCTTTGTGCACCGCCATGCCGAGGGTGATGCCGATGTCTTCGACGGTGTGATGGGCGTCGATGATCAGATCGCCACTGGCCTTGATGTCGAGATCGATAATGCCATGACGCGCGACCTGGTCGAGCATGTGGTCGAGAAAGGGCACACCGGTCGCGAGTGCAGCCAGGCCGGTGCCATCGAGATTAACGGCAACGGCGACCTGGGTTTCCTTGGTGTCGCGCGTGATGCGGGCGGTACGAGCGGTCATCGGATAAGGCTTCGATAGAGCTGAAAGGGGTGAGCGCTGGCTACATTAACAGATCCCATCGGGCTTGGCCTATGGCGCGGCCGTGAAGGATGAAAGCATGACAGACACGATCGATGACGACACTATCGCCGGCGTCGAACAATGGCTGCGCGGACTGCAGGATCGCATCTGCGTCGGGCTGACAACGCTCGATGGGCAGGCGAATTTTTGCGAAGACGCCTGGACCCGTACTGAGGGCGGTGGGGGCCGCACACGGGTGATGACCGCAGGCGCGGTGTTCGAGCAGGCCGGCGTCAATTTCTCCCATGTCACGGGCACCACCTTGCCGCCGGCCGCCACCGTCCGTCGGCCGGCGCTGATCGGGCGCAGCTTCCGCGCCATGGGTGTGTCGTTGGTGGTGCATCCGCACAACCCCTACGTGCCAACCGCCCACGCCAACGTGCGACTGTTGGTCGCTGAAGCGCCGGGCGAGGCGCCGGTGTGGTGGTTCGGCGGTGGTTTCGATCTCACGCCTTACTACGGTTTTGAGGAAGACGCCGTCAGTTGGCACCGCAGCGCGCGCGCCGCCTGCGTGCCCTTTGGCGCCGAGGTTTACGCCCGCTACAAACAAGCCTGCGACGATTATTTCCATCTCAAGCATCGCGGTGAGCAGCGTGGTATCGGTGGTTTGTTCTTCGACGATCTGAACGAATGGGGTTTTGCTCAGAGCTTGGCTTTCATGCAGTCGGTGGGCGATCACTTTCTCGAGGCTTATCGTCCCATCGTCGAACGTCGCCGTAGCCTGGCTTTCGGCGAACGTGAGCGCGACTTTCAGCTCTATCGCCGTGGGCGTTATGTGGAGTTCAACCTGGTTTACGACCGCGGGACGGTGTTTGGTTTGCAGACCGGCGGGCGTACTGAATCGATCTTGATGTCACTGCCGCCGCTGGTGAAGTGGCGCTATGGTTGGACGCCGGCGCCAGATTCGGCCGAGGCGAAGTTGTATACCGATTTTCTGAAGCCGAGGGATTGGTTGGGTGAGGCGGGTTGAATCGCACCTACGAAAGATGGACCCCATTCTCCGCCAGCACTTTTCTGAGATTACGGATGGCCGGAAAGATCTCCTGATTGAGATCTGCGCCCTGGGCGTCGAACGCCGCCTGTTCAAGCTCACAGATGCGGCGGTCCTCGGCGAAGATGCCGTTGGTGAACCACACGATGAACGGCCAGAAAAGATCGAGTAGTACTTTCATGCCGGGTCGGCGGATCATCATCAGGCCGAAGGTGCGATTGGTGCGCTGTGCGCCGTCGAGGGGAATGTAGACATTCCACAGGTCGAGCGCTGGCGCTGTGCTGCCGGCGGTCCAGAATTTGAGTGTCTGGTAAGGGTATTCGGTGCGGATGGTCATGAGGTCACGCTCTTCGGGCTGACGGTCAGGACGCTTGCCGAGCATGAATTTTTCGCCCAGCGGCTGGCGCCCGCTGGCGCGATGGAAGGTGTAATCGGTCTCCACCCAGTTCGCTCCCTGACGGGTGCCCAGGAAGAGCGTCTTGATGCCGCCCATCAGGCGCCGGTGCAGAAACTGATGGTTCATGTCCATCAGATTCTCGTGCATGAAGGAATAGTGGCAGTCGATGCGGCGGTCGAGATAGCGCGTCTTGTAGGCCGGGTCATTGGCGGAGGGGATGTGGGGAAAGGGTGTGGTCGCGGCGCGCGTAGTATCGCCTGGGAATACGAATAACAGACCATAGGCCTCGCGCACCGGGAAGTGACGCACGTTGTTCGGCTTCAAGCTGCACCGATCAAGATAGGGCACGCTCACGCACTTGCCCTGGGCGTTGTATTCCCAGCCGTGATAACCGCAGCGAATGGCGTTGCCCGCCACCACGCCGATGTGCAAGGGCACTTGCCGATGGGCGCAGCGATCTTCCAGCGCGAGCAGTTCACCCGTCTTGGTGCGTGCCAGCACGATCGGCGAGCCGGCGAAGCTTGCCGCCAGCAACTTGCCGGCCTTCAGATCCCGCGCGCGTGCGATCGGGTACCAGAAGTCGGGGGCGATGTTGGTCTTACGCAGATCGCCCGCGTATTCGTCGGGCGCAGGGGTCGGCAGGCGAACCGTGTTATCGAGTGACATGGGCGGGTCTCAAGGCGAACGATGAATTCATTCTAAGTCACAGCGCGGCGCGCGTGGTGGTGGTGCGGATGTCGCTCACCAGGCGACCTCGAATGGACCGACCTGACGGGCTCAGAACAGGCCGGCCTCGAGGCCGGCCGCCAGCACCATGCCGAGTTCGCGGCAGTCGGCCAGCGCCTTGGCATCGATGGCACCGACGACGATCAGCGGCGCCTGCACTTCGCGCCAACGCAGTCCGGTGACAATGCGGTGCACGCTGTTGCGCGCTCCGCTGCCATCGTTGCCAGCTTTGATGAACAGCGCATAGGGCATGCCTTGCGTCTGTTCGAGGGCGGGATAGTAGATGTGGTCGAAGAAATATTTGAGTGCGCCCGACATGTAACCGAAGTTCTCGGGTGTGCCGAGAATTACCGCATCGGCCCAGCGCAGATCTTCGATGTCTGCCGCCAGGGGTGAGGCGACGCGCAGCTCCACACCTGCAATGGCAGGGTCGCGCACGCCCTCCAGCACCGCCTGCGCCATGGCCGCCGTGCTGCCGGTCTGGGAGTGGTAAACGAATAGGAGGTGTTTCATCAATGGTGCTCGCTGCCTGCTACGCTGACCGCATCGAAGGTGGATCACCGATGGAAGCACGATGGCGCGGGGCCTGCGCGCCCCGTATTTGTTTTCGCCACTGAACTTCTATCGGGGAATTAAAGCCACGCGCCGTACTTGTTAACATCGCATTCATCAATACCTGACCATTTTAGGAGACGAATTCACCATGACTATCGCGCAGATCTACGACCACCGCATCATCGTTATTGGCGCTGGTCCGGGCGGCATATGCACCGCCATCAAGCTGCTGGAAGCCGGCATCGAGGATTTTGTGGTGTTGGAGAAAGCCGGGGGTGTCGGCGGCACTTGGTGGCACAACCGCTATCCGGGCGCCGAGTGCGACGTCAAATCCCATCTCTATTCCTATTCCTTCGAATTGAAGCGCGACTGGTCGCGCCCCTTCGCCGGCCAGGCCGAGATCCTTGAGTATCTTGAGTTTGTCGCGACCAAGTACGGCATCAAGCCTCACATTCGTTTCGAGCACGAAGTGCGCTCCGCCCGTTGGACCGACCAGGACGCGCGCTGGACGGTCGAGACTGCCGACGGTCAAGTGTTCCGTGCGCCCATTCTGGTCAGTGGCATGGGCATGTTTAATGAACTCGAAATGCCGAGTTTTGCCGGTCTGGATGAATTCGGCGGCACCTTGTTCCACTCGGCGCGCTGGAACCGCGGCCATGACCTGAGCGGCAAACGCGTGGCGGTGATCGGCAGCGCCGCGAGCGCCGTGCAGTTCATTCCCGAGATTGCACACCAGACCGCGAAACTGCACATCTTCCAACGCACCGCCACCTGGGTCGCGCCCAAGGAAGATACGCCCTACAGCGCCGAGCAGCTCGCGCATTTCACTTGCGACCCAAAT
>JANMJF010000095.1:0-7802 GCA_031371245.1 Pseudomonadota bacterium
CTTTTGACCCATACTCCCTTAGCAGGGGAGCGCCTTCAGCCACTCGGCCATCTCTCCGGGGTGTGCAGGATAACCGCGCCCGCCGGCAGGGTAAAGTTGTAATACCTGCGGGATGGTCGCAGCCATCGGCAAAAGGCAAAGACGAGGGGAATTTGCACCGTGCCAGGTTTATAACCGGTTGAGTCGTGTTATTCAGAGCGCTTGCGCCGATGAAGGCGCAGAAAAAGTCCGGTCGGAAGGGCGACGGTCAGATCGGGCTTAGGACCTGTCCAATCAAGGCTTCGATACGCTAGGCGGGTATCGGATGATCAACTCCGCGAAACTAGTCCGCCTGATTCGCGACGTCCTCGCCACCTTCTTGTTGGATGCGCTGGTAGATTTCCTCGCGGTGCACCGAAACTTCCTTCGGCGCATTGACGCCGATGCGAACCTGGTTTCCCTTGATACCCAGCACAGTGACAGTCACGTTGTCACCAATCATCAATGACTCACCAACCCGTCTGGTCAGTATCAGCATACCGTTCCTCCCTCTACTGAGTGTCGCTCCTGCGAAACTCGCGGTTGTTTAACGAGCACTGCCCACGCGGGGCGCGCCCGGCTTCGGCAACTATCTTTCCCCGATGACACAATTCTAACGATTGACAAGGAAAAAATCCTGGACGATGTCGCGATAAAGACCGTCGCCCTTATCAGGCTTTGGTGTTTTGCTGCGCTTTTTCCAGACCGAACTCGGCGTGCAGAATTCGCACCCCAAGTTCGGAGTATTTTTCATCGACCACCACGGAAATTTTAATCTCGGAGGTCGAAATCATACGAATGTTAATGCCATCGTCAGCCAGCGCCTTGAACATGCGACTGGCGATACCGGCGTGTGAACGCATACCGACACCGACGATCGAAATCTTCACAATCTTGCGGTCACCACGCACCCCCTTGGCACCCATTTCATGGGCGACACGCTCGAGAATCTCGACCGTGCGCTCGTAATCGTTGCGATGCACGGTGAAGGTAAAGTCAGTGGTGCCGTCGGCCCCGGTGTTCTGCACGATCATGTCGACTTCGATATTGGCGGCCGCCACCGGGCCGAGGATGCCGCTCGCGACACCGGGTCGATCCGGTACGCCTGCGACCGTAACCTGCGCTTCGTCGCGGTTCAGCGTGACGCCGGAAATGAGTGCTTGCTCCATGATGTTTTCCTCGCTGGTGATCAACGTGCCCGTGCCTTCCTCGAACGACGACAAAACGCGCAGATTGACCTGATATTTGCTCGCGAATTCGACTGACCGGATCTGCAGCACTTTGGCACCGAGACTGGCCATCTCGAGCATTTCCTCGTAGGTGATGCGATCCAGACGACGCGCTTCCGGCACGATGCGCGGATCGGTCGTATATACGCCATCAACGTCGGTGTAGATCTGGCACTCGTCGGCTTTGAGCGCCGCCGCCAGCGCGACAGCGGTGGTATCCGAGCCGCCGCGGCCGAGGGTGGTGATGTTGCCTTGCTCGTCAACGCCCTGGAAACCGGCCACGACGGTCACCCGGCCGGCATCAAGATCGGCACGCACGCGGTGTTCGTCGATGGCTTCGATGCGCGCCTTGTTGAAGGCGCTATCCGTCAGGATACGGACCTGGCCGCCGGTATAGGACACCGCCGGCACGCCGTGCTTGCTCAGTGCCATGCACAACAGTGCAATAGTGACCTGCTCGCCGGTCGACAACAGCACATCGAGTTCACGGCCAGCGATGCGCGGATCAATCGCCTTGGCCAGACCGAGCAACCGATCGGTTTCGCCAGACATCGCTGACACCACCACCACCACCTGGTTACCCGCGCGCTGGGTGCGCGCCACCCGTTCCGCCACGGCTTCGATGCGTTTGACGTCGCCGACCGAGGTCCCGCCGAATTTCTGAACGATGATGCTCATGCTGGTTCTATATCTGATTTACGCCGATAGCTAACACTGAACGCTGAACTCCAAGGAGTTCGCGCCACAGCGAGAGCTCAGGGATTCTTGGCCGCGCGTTCAGCTACCCATGGGGTCACGGAGCGCATGGCTGCTTCGAGCCGGCTCGGATCGGTGCCGCCGGCTTGGGCCAGGTCGGGACGCCCGCCGCCCTTGCCGCCGACCTGACGGGCGACGTGATTGATGAGGTCGCCGGCGTGTACCGTCGCGGTCATGGTTTTGGTGACACCCGCGATGAGGCGCACTTTATCATCCTCGACGGTGGCCAACACGACCACCGCGCGCTCGAAACGATCTTTTAAACTGTCGCAGGTTGCCCGCAGCGCATTCATATCGGCGCCCTCAATGATCTCAACGATCAGCTTGGCGCCGCCGATGTCCTGGGCACCGGCCGCAATGTCACGGCCCGTAGCGCCGGCCAGCTTGGCTTTCAAGTCCAGGACTTCCTTTTCCAAGGCACGGCCGCGCTCGACCACCTGCTTGAGCTTGGGTTCGATTTCGCCGGCATTGGCACGCACCAGAGCGGCAATGCGTTCAAGGCTGGCTTCGGCTTCCAGCGTGTAGCTGACAGCGTTATCGCCGGTCACCGCCTCAATGCGGCGTACACCCGAGGCGACACCGGCTTCGCTGACTATCTTGAAGGCACCGATGTCGCCGCTGCGGGTGACGTGGGTACCACCGCACAATTCCACCGAGAACTCGCCCATGCGCAATACCCGCACCTCGTCGCCGTACTTCTCGCCGAACAGCGCCATCGCGCCGCTATCGAGCGCTTGTTTATAGGGCATCACGTCGGCGCGTACTTCGACGTTGCGGCGGATCTCGGCATTGACCATGCGTTCGACCGCAGTGAGTTCTTCACGACTGACTGGCTGCGGATGGGAAAAATCAAAACGCAGACGCTCGGCATCGACCAGCGAGCCCTTCTGTTCGACATGAAGACCCAACACAGCGCGCAGTGCGGCGTGCATGAGATGGGTGGCGGAATGATTGAGGCGCGTGGCCTGCCGGCGTAGGTCTTCGACTTCGGCGGAGAGCTTGTCGCCGAGCGCGAGGGTGCCGCTCTGCATGCGGCCGGTATGCAAGAACAGCCCACCCTGTTTGCGCGTATCGGCGACATCGAATACGCCATTGCCGTTCAGCAGCCGGCCGCGATCGCCGACCTGGCCGCCTGATTCCGCGTAGAAAGGCGTGCGGTCGAGTATCACCACGCCCGCTGTGCCGGCCGCCAAGCTTGGCACCGGGCGGCCGGCGACGAACAGGCCCGCGACCTGCGCATCGTCATGGGTGGCGGCGTACCCGGTGAAGAGTTGGTCGCGACCGATGCGCGCGAGATCCTCGGCGTCGATGCTATGAGCGGTATCGACATTGGCGAATTGACTGGCGGCGCGCGCGCGTTCGCGCTGGGCCTGCATGGCGGCCTCGAATCCGGCGTGATCAAGTTTCAAGCCGCGTTCGCGTGCGATGTCGGCGGTCAAATCAACCGGAAAGCCGAACGTGTCGTAGAGCTGGAAAACCGTCGGGCCGGTTATGGTGTCGCCGCTCATGTCGGCAATGCTTGTGTCGAGGATGCGCATGCCCTGGTCGAGAGTCTCGGCGAAGCGCTCCTCTTCGAGCTTGAGCGCCGCCATGATGTTGGACTCGCGTTCGCGCAAACCCGGATAGGCAGCGCCCATTTGCACAGCCAGCGCCGGCACCAGCTTGTGAAAGAAGGTGTCGTTGATGCCGAGCTTGTGTCCGTGGCGCAGCGCGCGACGGATGATACGGCGCAGCACATAACCGCGCCCTTCGTTGGACGGCAGCACGCCGTCGTGGACCAGAAAGGACGACGCACGAATGTGATCCGCGATCACCCGCAACGAGGCTTCTTCGTTGACCTTGCCCGGCACCTGTTCGCGCACTGCGTTAATCAAGGCCTTGAAGACATCGATATCGTAATTGTCGTGTACGCCCTGTAACACGGCAGCGATGCGCTCGAGGCCCATGCCAGTGTCGACCGAGGGCCGCGGAATGCGCTTCTGCTCGCCGTTGGCCAAGCGCTCGTACTGCATGAAGACCAAGTTCCAGATCTCGATGTAACGATCGCCGTCGGCGTCCACGCTACCGGGCGGACCACCGGCGACCGACGGACCGTGATCGAAGAAGATCTCCGAGCAAGGCCCGCAGGGGCCGGTATCGCCCATCATCCAGAAATTGTCTTTCTCGCCGCAGCGCGTCAGGCGTTGGGGGTCGATACCGATATGGTTCAGCCACAGGTCGGCCGCTTCGTCGTCGCTCTCGAACACCGTCACCCATAAGCGTGCGGCCGGCAGGCTGAAGCGTTCGGTGAGTAGCTTCCAGGCGAATTCGATCGCGTCGCGCTTGAAATACTCGCCAAAGCTGAAATTGCCCAGCATCTCGAAGAAAGTGTGATGGCGCGCGGTGTAACCGACGTTGTCGAGATCGTTGTGCTTGCCGCCGGCGCGTACGCAGCGCTGGCTGGAGGTGGCGCGTTTGTAGGCGCGCTCTTCCAGCCCGAGGAAGACGTCCTTGAACTGCACCATGCCGGCATTGGTGAACAACAGCGATGGGTCGTTACCGGGTACCAGTGGGCTGGAATCGACGATGGTGTGGC
Source organism: Pseudomonadota bacterium (assembly GCA_031371245.1). Lineage (GTDB taxonomy): Bacteria > Pseudomonadota > Gammaproteobacteria > JADJYF01. The sequence goes on from JANMJF010000095.1 coordinate 4,579, forward strand.
CATGGTCCTTGAAGTAGTCGAGGAACGCGCTGCGGATATCAGAGGTCTTCATCGGTCGCTGCTTGTCTTAGTGCTTGTCGAATCTGTGCGGCATCAAAGCCACGATATTCGAGGAAACGCATCTGCTTGGCGCGCGCTTGCGCGTCCCTTGGGTCGCCTCGAAATTTCTTGCGTCGGGTATCGCGCGCGAGTTCGTCCCAGTCAATCTCGGCGGCGTTCAGTGCGCTACGTATCAGTGACTGTTCGACACCGTGCGATTTCAGTTCCTGCTCGAGACGGCGCGGACCGTAGCCGCGCGCGGCGCGACTGCGGATGAAAACCTCGGCATAACGCTCGTCTTTCTGCAGGCCCTCGTCGGCCAAGTCGTCGAGCGCGACGGTGATGTCGTCGGGCTCGAGTCCTTTAGCGGCGAGCTTACGTTCCAGCTCACGACGGCTGTGTTCGCGCCGGGCGAGCGCGCTGACCGCGAGGTCGCGCGCGCCCCGTCGCGGCTCGTCGCTCAGGCTTCCTCCAACTCGTCGAGATCATCCTCGACGGTGCTCGGCGCCGAGTTGGAAGTGATCGCCACAGCCCGAATGCTCGCCTCGATTTCCGCCGCGACCTTGGGATTGTCTTTCAGATACTGGCGGACGTTGTCCTTGCCTTGCCCCATCCGATCGCCCTTATAGCTGTACCAGGCGCCGGTCTTATCGACGAAGTTATGCTCGACACCGAGCTCGATGAGTTCGCTTTCGAGCGACACGCCCTCGTTGTAGAGAATGTCGAAAACCGCCTGCCGAAACGGCGGCGCGACCTTGTTTTTGACGACCTTGACGCGGGTCTCGTTGCCGATGATTTCCTCGCCACGCTTGAGCGAGCCAATGCGACGGATATCGAGCCGCACCGAGGCGTAGAACTTCAGCGCGTTACCACCGGTGGTGGTTTCCGGGTTGCCGAACATCACGCCAATCTTCATGCGGATCTGGTTGATGAAGACGATCAGCGTATTCGAGCGCTTGACGTTGCCGGTCAGCTTGCGCAGCGCCTGGGACATGAGGCGCGCCTGCAGGCCAACATGGGTGTCGCCCATCTCACCTTCGATTTCGGCCTTCGGCACCAGCGCCGCAACCGAATCGACGACGATGCAATCGACCGCGCCGGAACGCACCAGCATGTCGGTGATTTCGAGTGCCTGCTCGCCGGTGTCGGGCTGCGAAACCAGTAGTTCCTTGACGTTCACGCCGAGCCGTTCGGCGTACTGCGGATCGAGTGCATGTTCGGCGTCGATAAAGGCAGCCGTGCCCCCTTTCTTCTGAATCTCGGCCACCACATGCAGGGCCAAGGTAGTCTTGCCGGAAGATTCAGGACCGAAGATCTCGACCACCCGACCGCGTGGCAGACCGCCGACACCGAGCGCGATGTCGAGCGTCAGTGAACCGGTCGATACGACCTCGATATCAGGGACGGTGCCGCCATCGCCCATGCGCATGATCGAGCCGGTGCCGAATTGTTTTTCGATTTGGGACAGCGCCGCTCCTAGCGCTTTTTGCTTGTTGTCGTCCATATTGGTTGTCCTCTTCATGAAATGACCCGTATGTGGTTCAGCGGCCCGGATTATTGCACAGAAGGCCGGGGCCTTTAATCGAAAAGCGCGGCTGCGGGCAGCTGCGGCGGCAGCATTTTCCAGCGCCGCCGAATTCGATGAAATAGGGACGGCAGCGCGAGCGCGACACTGGCCGCACCCTGCCTCAGGCGATGAGCTCTCGCAGGCGGGTCAGGGCACGGGCGACCGTGCGGGCGCGTACCTCGCGCCGGTCGCCGGCGAAGACGTGGCGTTCGGTCTGCGTCGCGCGTCCGCCGACGGCGAACCCGAAACACACCGTGCCGACCGGCTTGTCAGGCGCGCCGCCGCCCGGCCCGGCCACGCCAGTCACCGCCACCGCCACCTCGGCACCGCTCGCCCGTAAGGCGCCCTCGGCCATCTGCCGTGCAGTCTCGACACTGACCGCGCCATGACGCTCAAGGGTCATCGCCTCAACCCCCAGCAGGCTCACCTTGGCGGCATTGGAGTAGGTCACCAGGCCACATTCGAACCAGTCCGAACTGCCGGCGGTGGCGGTCACGCACTGCGCTATCCAGCCGCCGGTACAGGATTCGGCCGTCGCCATGCGCCAGCCGCGCTCAAGCAAAACGGCGCCAAGTTCGCGGCCCTCAGCCTCGAGCGCATCCTGGTCAAGGCCGGCACTCATGACGTGCGTACAGCGCCGCGCCGCGCCTTGAAGAAATCGGTGAGCAACATGGCACAGGCCTCCGCTTCGACGCCGGCGGTCAGCACGGCGCGGTGATTGAGGATGGGATGCTCGAGCACATTCAGCACGCTGCCGGCCGCGCCGGCACGCGGGTCGTGGGCGCCAAACACTACGCGTGCGATGCGCGCCTGGACGATGGCGCCGGCGCACATCACGCAAGGCTCAAGCGTGACATAAAGCGTGGTGCCCGGCAGGCGGTAGTTGCGCAAGTGCGTGGCGGCCGCACGGATGGCGACAATTTCGGCGTGGGCGGTCGGATCATTGCTGCCTACCGGCCGATTCCAGCCCTCGCCCAGCACTTCGTCGTCGCGCGTGAGCACGGCACCGACCGGCACTTCGCCTTCACCTTCAGCACGCCGCGCGAGCGCGAGCGCGAGCAGCATGAAGCGCCGGTCACGCGCGTCTAGCACTACGGCATCCCCCTGCATGGTTGACGTCTGCGGCATGCTCGCACCGGGGTTGGAGGCGCCTGTGATAACACAGCCCTTATGTTCAAGTTTTGCCCGGCGTGTCACTGACGAGCGCCGCCCGCGCACTGTTAACCCTCGCCACCGACAGCACGCCTACCACCGTACCCGCCGCGTCGCGGATCAAGCCGAAACTGAGATCGACATAGAGCTTGCGCCCATCGGCATGCTCGGCGCGGGTGGTGAGCACCTGACCATGGTATTTGGCCGTGCCGCTCGCCACCGCACGATGGAAGCCGGCCCAGTGCGCGGCGCGGAAACGCTGCGGGACGATGATGTCCAGACTCTGCCCCAGAGCGTGGGCAGCGCCGTGACCGAACATCGCCGTCGCCGCCGCGTTCCACAGCTGGATAGTGCCTTTAAGATCGCAATAGATGAGGGCGTCTGGCGCTTGCTCCAACAGTGCCGCATGCAGTTCCAGGCTCATGAACTCACCCCTCATCTGCGCATACCGGCAAGCCCGGCACCT
>JANMJF010000108.1:0-7105 GCA_031371245.1 Pseudomonadota bacterium
CGGCTCGCTCGCCGCGCAGCACGGCTCGCTCGCCGCGCAGCACGGCTGGAAATACAAAGTCCATCCGCGCCGCCTGTTTACGTTCGCCCTCGATGGCAAGGTGCCGATGCCGCCCTCGCCACCGCCGGCCTTCGCCGTACCGGTCGATGTACCCGCCTTCAAGATTGACGAGAAGCTGGCGGACAAGGGCCGCGAACGTTTCGCCCATTCCTGCATGTGGTGCCATGGCACCGGCGCAGTGTCGGGTGGTATCGGCCCTGACCTGCGCGAGTCACCGCTCGCCACCAGCCACGACGCTTTCAAGGAAGTGGTGGTGAACGGCGCAAAGCTCGCCAACGGCATGCCGCGCTTCCACGATTTTTCCGACGACGATGTTGACAGCCTGTTCCATTACATCCGCCAGCAGGCGCGGGCGAGTGTGACGGCTGCGAAGAAATGATCAGCGTCGGGCTGCGCGTATAAACGACTCTGGCGCAAGCCACGCCGATGGGGCGTGGCCGCAGCGCCCGTGCTCAGGGCCTATTTGCGCAGAAACACCGTTGCCAGAACGGCAGCGGCTATCGCCAGGGCAATCGCTATCCACTTGCCGATGCCGCCGCTGGCGGCCGGCGTAGCCACCACGGTGGGTTGCGCTTTGAGCGGGAGCGGTGTCACGGCCGCGCTAACCGCCGGCGCTGCGACCACCGGTATCGAGGTTTCGCCCGTGCCGAGATCCAGATCGAGTGCTGTGTCGACGGCAGTGGCGGCTGTGTCGTTGCCGCCGCTCAGATCGAAATCGAGGGTCGGATGGACCACCGCCGGCGCATCGCTGCCGTCACCGCTCAAGTCGAAGTCCAGGGGCGCCCGCGCCATGGATTGCAGAACCTGCGCCCGTTCCGTCTCCTTCATCACCGCCGTGCGCTCGTCGTCGTCTGCAGCCACGACACCGCCACGGGGAATCGTGTTCGGTGATACGACGCGGGTGCGGTCTTCGTCATCAGTCATGGTCAGCCTCGCTGGTCCTGAGTACACGGTGCACGCGCAACATACCGGGCAGGCCGCAGAAAAACCACTACGTTCTGCGTTTTTCCCAGGCGGGCTCGACTAATCCTTCGGGCGCGGGCCAGGTCCCGCGCCGTGGCGCACCTCGAAAATTTTGTCAGGATGCAAACGGCGCGGTGTCGAAGTAGTCGCGCCACTCGTAAATCCGACCGTCTTTGACTTTCATCACACCCATCAGCGGGATTGTGAGCAGGGTCTTGCCATCGGCGTCTTTCAGGTGGTCGATGCGCTCCATCAGCACCGTATCGCCGCTGGCGGCGATCGACAACATGTCAATGTCTATCGACACGAACGGACATTGTTTGGCGAACTCGACGAAGAACGCGATGGCGTCAGCCGGGCCGGTGGTCTTCGACAGGCCGACGTTCTCGTAGCGACAGTCGGGTGTGAAGTATTGTTTGAGCGAAGCTTCCAGATTATTGGGAGTTTTCCAGGTGGCCATGAAGGCCTGGGCAGTGGCTAACGCGGTCATATCATTTTCCTTCTAGATCGATCGTTCATCGTATGCAGGGGTCGGCATTTGCCTGGTCGTCAGTCGTCCATATTGGTGTGGACGATTTGAAAGCGCGACAGCTCAGGTGCCATCGGTAAAGTCGGCGCGCGATAGATCTCCACCGACAGCGCAGCTTCCGCGCTCGCCAATGTTAACCAATGCAGGCGGCGCTGCGCGGGCGGTAGCTTGCCGAATTCGAATTCGTCGAGATACAAGAGCGCCGCTTCGAGATGTGGCAGCATCGCCTGGTAGAAAGCTTCCAGCTCGACCATGGATGACTGCATGCGTTGACGCAGGCGAGCGCCGGCATCGGCAAGCGCCCAGGTGGAAGCGTAGGGTTCGAGCGCGGCGAAGCGCGCGGGCAAGGGCTCAGACATGGGCTGCCTCGCCACGCACATAGCGGTCGATGGCGTGCAGATGATGGCGGATGGAAATCTCGCCGGTCTGCAGGTAGACCTGCTGCTTCGCGCCCGAGAGCAGGGCCTGCTGACAGAGTTCGGTATTGAGCACGTCTTCCACCACGGTGTCGCGGAACAGGCCGAAGCGTAGTTCACGGGCGAAGCGTTCGCTGGCGCGCTTGGGGCGCGGGTTGTAGATGCTCGCTTCGTAGCGCGTGGTGTGGGCGGTGATCGGCCAGAAGCGATGAATATTGAACGCACCATGGCCGGCCAGCCACAAGGTATTCGGGAAGATGGTATTGATGTCGAAGGCCCAGTTCGGCGCATTGCTCGGATTCAAGCCGGCACGCTGCGCCTGCGACGTGGCCGTGGCGCGGTTCAAGTCGGCGGCGGCGGACGACGTGAGATCGTTGGCGAAACGCTGCGACATTTGTTCCACCGGGCCGACCGGGTGCTCGACGTTGAAGCCGAAAGACAGGCTGCGATGGGGACCATAGGTGCGGAAATAGAGCGGGTCGCCGTGGGGATTACGGGGTCCGCCGTAGGTGGTTTTGAGCGTCTGCCGGTGCAGGACGTTGATGTGGTAAAGCTCCTGGAAGGCATCCATGAAAATCTTCCAGTTGCAGCGCACTTCCGGCACCACCAGGCTCACACAGGCGTCCAGTTCATCGAAGGGATATTCATCGCCGTAGGTGGCCAACCCGCCGAGATAGTCGCGCAAGCTTTGCGCCGGCTTGGGATCGAGGTTGATGAAGATCATGTCCTGCCAGACTTCGCAGGCGATCGGCGTCAAGCCGCAGTCGGCTTTGTTCAAGCCAATGAAATTGGCTTCCGCCGGCACACTGCGCAACTTGCCTTCGAGATCGTAGGTCCAGGCGTGGTAAGGGCAGGTGAACACTGAACTTGAGCCCTCGGTGCGCCATTCCACTTTGCTCGCACGATGGGAACAGACGTTGTGGAAGGCGCGGATCACGCCATCCCGCCCGTGAGTCACCAGCACCGAGGCCTTGCGGATCTCGACCGCCTTAACCACGAAATTACCCGGCGCGGGGATTTCCATGAGGCGCCCGACATTGAGCCAGACTTTGCCGAAGATGTTGTCACGTTCGCGCGCGAAGTAGTCGAGGCAGACATAGGGCTCGGTCGACAGCGGCCCATTGCCGAGATCGGGCACGGCCGGATCGATGTCGTTGGCGGTCAAGGGCATGTTGCACACTCCAGGCACGGGCACTGCCGTTGCACTGATGCAGCATGCCTCAGTTGGACGCATCACGCGCCGCGAATATCGGGTGGCGTCGTTACCCCCGTTGGATAGACAGTCTGTGCTCAGATCACGCCATGTTCGAGCAGTGATTGCCCGGCGGCGACCACGGACTCCCGTGCCGGTCGAAAATTTATGCCGGTCAGGGCCGTGACGTAGGCGGAATCAGCGCGCGGTACGACGCCGAGATCGCCCAGCAGGGAACGCAGCTGTCGATCGAAAAGCGCGAGCAGACGCACAACCAAAGACGGCAGCACACGGGTCGGTATGCGTCGAGCGTGGTCGGGAAAAGCGTCGCGCAACATCACCGCCATGTCGCGCATCGAAATCGTTTCGCCCGAGGCGATGAGGCGTCGGCCGCCACAGTCGGCGGTGGTCATGGCGCGGACCTGCACGCTTGCGAGATCGCGCACATCAACCACCGGCAAGGAAACCGGCGGCAGGGCCGGGTAAGCGCCGGTCATGAACAGACGAATGACTTCGAGTGAGGTGCCGAACCTGGCGTCCAGCAGCGGGCCGAGCACGAAACCCGGGTTGACCGTGCACAGTTTGTTTTCAGCCGCCGTTGCACGCACAAACTCCCAGGCCGCACGCTCGGCACGCGTCTTCGACACGATATAGGCCGATAAGGGCGGCCACTCGGCATCGCTCCAATCATTTTCGCGCACAGTCATATGCGCCGGGCGGGAGGCACGATACATCATGGCAACCATCGACGAGGTTTCGACGATGCGCGAAACACCTGCCTTCAGCCCATGGCGCAGGATGCGTAATGTGCCTTCGCGCGCGGCCGGCACCAGCGCTTCGCGATCTGCGGGCGCTTTGATCGGGAAAGGCGAGGCCACATGCTGAATGAATTCGCAGCCAGCGATGGCTTCTGCCCAGCCCGCGTCGGCACCGAGATCCGCCACCACGAAGGACAGTCGATCGAGATCCGCGCCGTGACGTGCGAGGCTCGCGCGGACCTCGTCAGCCGCAGCTGGCGTGCGTAGCGTGCCGCGTACGGTATGGCCGGCGGCGAGCAGTTGCAGGGCGACATGTTTGGCAATGAAGCCGCTGATGCCGGTCACCAGGACGGTGGCGCTCATGGCTATTCTCCCCTGACCGCGCCTGCGACGCGGCTGAAGTCATCGAATCTGACGCTGGCCAGCGCCTGAGCCAGCGGGTCGCAGGTCAGCGCCGCAGTGACGCGGGTGCCAGACCCGCAGTCGCCGTCACTGCGATGTGCCACGCGCGCTCAGGCAGTGTGCTGGCGCACGTAAGCACCGATGCGTTCGATCGCCTCCTGGCCCTTGTCCAGCATTGGCGCGAACAAATGCCAGACGTGGATCATCTCGTCCCACACTTCAACCGTGACATCGACGCCAGCGGCCTTGAGTTTGGGTTCGATGCGGGTGGTGTCGTCGAGCAGGGTCTCAGCATCGCCGACCTGGATGAGCATGGGCGGCAGACCCTTGAAATTGCCATAGAGCGGCGAGGCCAGCGGGTTCCGGGTGTCCGCACCCTGTAAGTAAGCGCTGGCCATTTCGGTCAGCGGTCCCTTTTGCACCATCGGGTCGACTGCTGCGCGGGTCTGCATCGACGCACCCGTGCCTTCCATGTCGGTCCACGGCGAGATCGGCACCGCGCAGCCCGGCATCGCGTCGCCCGCATCACGCAGCGCGAGCAGAGTCGCAAGCGTCAGGCCGCCACCAGCGGAGTCACCAGCAATGGCGATGTGCTTGGCGGCGATACCCTGGGCGAGCAGCCAGCGGTAGCCGGCGCAGGCGTCATCGACCGCCGCCGGAAACGGTGCTTCCGGCGCGAGGCGATAGTTCAGCGCCAGCACCCGTGCGCCGGCCGCCTTGGCAATACGCTCAAGCATGGCGCGATGGGAGCTGACTGAGCCGAGCAGGTAGCCGCCGCCGTGCAGATAGAGCACTACGCGCTTGTTATCGGCGCCGTCCGGCGTGATCCATTCGGCGCTGACGCCGCCGGCATCGACCACGCTGGCGCTGACGCCAGCCAGACGTGGCGCCGCAGCGCCGAGACCGTCAAGGCCCTTGCGCATGTCGGCCAGCGAATCGCCGGGTTTGATGATCGGATTTTCGGTCAGCATGGTGCGGATTGCATTGAGCTGGGCATTGGCCATGGTGTGTTCCCCTTATGTTCGTCGTGAGTGCTGGCTAGCGCGCGGTGCGGCGTGCCCGGTGATGATAACTGACAGCGGCGTCGCCGCCAGTCGCAGGCGTGGTGTCGCGCTCAACGTGAGCGCGCTGCCAAGGGAGGTCAAGACTGTCCGTCGAGCGCCTGAAAATGGCGTGTGCGTAAACTCGGACGCTTGCACCCCGGCGGGTCAGCGGTCGCGCCCTGAGACACGGCCACTGACAACGTGCCTCACACGCCGAAGTAATTGAAGAAACGAATTTTAGGCTCCCCGGCAATCAACTCGGCGATCGCACCCATGTCACCGCGCTCGGTCCGCCAAGCCAGATATTTCTCGTAAGCGGCTCGGGTATCCCATTGCTCGACGATCATGAGTTCGGTGGGGTCGTCCTGATTCTGTGCGATGTGCAGGGTGGCGAAGCCCTCAAAGGCGCGCGTGTCGGCCAGCACGCTTCTGAACCACGCGCGTGTCTTTTCTACGCAGTCGGGTTTGGTTTTGATTTCAAGTATCACTTGGCAAGTCATCGCAATCTCCTCAAGGTGGATGGAAGTGGACGCTTGATTGTATGGGAAACACCCAGAGGCGCCGAGCCCGCCGCTGCGCGACCAGCGCACGTGAATTTATTCGCGTTCACGCGCGATGGTCGGCTGACGATCGGGCCAGTGTCTGCTTGGATTGGTGTTTTAAGTAGTGCTGGCCGAACGACGCCGGGCGAGCATAGCCGCGAGGGCGCTGCCGAGCAGCCATACGGCCGGCGGTAATGGCACCGTGGCTGGGGCCGTGACTGCTTCCAGAATGCGCAGTTTGACATCACCGTTCGCCACATCGAAGAACGTCTCGAAGGCACCGGTACCAAAGCCCAGCAGTGCGATGGACAGGCTGCCGCTCAAGCCACCGGCGGCTGCATCGAGGATCGTGAATTCGTCGCCGACCGCAAATGCGCAGTTGTGCAAGCAGTGCAGCGCTAACGTGCCGGTGAGCAACGCGGTGCCATTGACAACCAGCAGATCAAAATTGGCGAGGTTTTCAAGATCGATATCGAACACACCGTTCGCCGTTTGGTCGAAATTACCGTTGATCGTCAGTGTGCCGAGGGTCGCTAAATCACCCGGCGCGATGTGGCCGTCGTTGGTCAGCAGGGTGGCATTGAAGGCACCTATACCTAGTAAGGTGCCAGTGTTGACGAAATTGGCGTCGAATTGAATTGCGCCACTGGCGACGTTCACGGTGCCGGGATTGGTGAAGCCAACGCCGGCAAGATTGAACACGCCGCTACCGGCCGATTTCAACAGCGTCCCGTTGTTAGTCACGCTTACCCCAGCACCGCCGTTATAGAAAAACCCGCCATCGGTCTGTACATCGATTAAGCCGTCGTTGACGAGTTTGGCGCCCGACTGCAGAAATATCGGGTCCTTCAGAATCTCGACGACACCTTTGTTGGTAAGTACGGTGGCGCTTCCGCTCAAGAATTTATTGGCCCCAGCTTCTATCTGCAGTTTTTGGCCACTCTCAATCTGCCAAGTGCCAGTGACCGTGCCGCCGCTGAAGCGGGTCGTCCCACTCGCATGCGCGTCGCCGCCAGTAAACGTGCCACCGGCCAGCAGCAGATTGGACGAGGTGTAACCGCCTTCGAAGGTGGCATTGCTGGTGACTTTATTCACGCCGGCTCCCGTGAATACGGTGCCGGCCTTGAAAGTCGCGTTATTTCCGGCGTAGTCGATGATGCCATCGGCATCTAAGGTGCCCAGATTCACAAACGGCACGGC
>JANMJF010000114.1:0-10389 GCA_031371245.1 Pseudomonadota bacterium
GTCGACCCGCGCCACCTTGCGCGTAGGCATGGCCGATCGCATCGCGCTGCAGACCGATCACGAATTAGCCGAGCAGAACTGGTTGCGCACCACGGCCGATTGGGAGGAAGGCATCAAAGCCACGGCAGAGCGTCGCGAGCCCAAGTTTATCGGCGCCTGAGCGCGGCAAGAACGCAGAGACGGGAATCGAAGCAAGCACCCGCTGCACAGTGCAGCGGGTGCCAGCGTCTTTACAGATAGTGCGGCATGACCTCGCGACCGAAGCGCTCTAGCTGACGGCGCACTTCGTCGAGCGGCAGATAGCCCTGATCGCCCTGCCAGATGAACCACTCGGGATTGCCGGCTTCCACCAGCAAGTCCATCTCGCGGCGCACATCGTCGGCATTGCCTACCAAGGCGAAATGTTTCTTCTCGAAGCGCTCCATGTGGACCTCGGACTTCGGCAACGACTGGCCGGGGTACTTGATGTCGTCTTCCGGCAGGCGAAACGCATCGGTGAAACCGAAGTCGTGCGCCCAGCCCGGCCAGCCTGTGCCCATCAAGCCTTCCATGCCGAGCTGGCGCGCGCGTTCCTTGGTGTCGGCCATGTAGACACTGCGGAATACACCCATGTTTTCGCCGAGTTGCAGCTTGCGACCGTGCTTGGCGGCTTCCTCGACGTGGATATTGCAGAAGTTGCGCAGCTCACCCAAGTCTGACGTCAGCAGGGTCGGGATCAAGCCTTCCTTGGCGCACCAGCGGATGGTGCTCTCGCTCTGGGAGAACGCCTGGAACAACGGCGGATGCGGCTTCTGGAAAGGCTTCGGCACTACTTCGATAGCGACGATGTTGCCGTTTTCGTCGACTTCACCGGGCGAACCGTACTTGCGCGTCCACTCGTGGGCGGGCCATGGCGTGCCGGTCTCATAGGGATAGGGATATTCGTAGTACTTGCCCTTGTAACGGAAGGTGCCGTCGGCCCACGCCAGCTTCAGGATCTCGAAGATTTCCTGGAAGGCCTCGCGGTTCACCGCGTCGGTATCGGGTGCACCATCCTTGGCATGCAGATCGGCGGCGGTCACGTGCAGATGCTGGGCCATCGGGTTTAGCCAGCGTGCCTGGTAACCACGAGCAAAACCACAGAAGGTACGGCCCTTGGAGATCTGGTCCAGCCAGGCGATTTCCAACGCCAGGCGCAAGGGATTCCAGCCGGCCAGCACGTAGCCGATGGGGCCCGCCATGATTTTCTTGGTGTTGGCCAGTACATGTTGGGTCAGCAGCGGCAGGCTGCCCATTTCACCGCCTTCGGTGTGCAGGTGATGTTCCGGGAACGTCACTGCCTTGAAGCCGAGATCCTCGGCGAGTTGCGAGAGTTCGACGATTTCGTCGAGCATCTTCTGGAAGCGATCATTACGGCGCGCGATGGGGCGCAGCTTTTCGCGCTCGTCCATCGTGGCCGGTATCGCCGGGTAGAAAAAGAACATGAACTTCATCGGTTTCCCCTTTAGTTGGTGTGCCGGGCACGACTTTCACCGTGGCTCGCTGCGGCACGCATGGCCTGCTGAGTGTCTGCCACGTCGCCTCGACGCAGAATGACAGATTGTGTAAATTTCTTGGCATATTACGACACGCACCGGGAATCGTGCATGACGAGCAAGGGACGCAGGGCAACAGGTTCACCGGCGGCTGGTCAGGCGCAGTACCTGTTCGGCAGTTCGATGTTGCATCCCACCCGGCTTGCTTTCGGTCTTGCGCCGGTCATCGCGGTGCTCGAAGCCCATGGGCACGCCGTTGCGCCGCTGCTGGCAGCCGCCAACATTCCGCGCTTCGCGCTCGAAGAACCGAGCTTCTCGATTGCCTTCGAGAAAGAACTGCGCTTCACCCGGCTCGCCCTCATGAGTCTCAAGCTGCCCAGTGCGGGACTGCTGGTCGGGCAGGGCTATCACCTCGTGCAGTTTGGTGTGTTGGGCCTGGCTGCCTCCTGCGCGCCGAGCGCCCGCGAACTGTTCCACACCATTTTGATTCACCCGCGGTTGGCCTGGGGCTGCATCGAATTGTCGTTCTGGCGCGATGGCGGCGAGGAATATGTCAGCTTTGACGAGACCGCCGAAGTGGCGGACTGTGCCGCGTTTTTCGTCGAGCGTGACACCACCGCAACGCTGACATTACTGCGCCAGACATTGGGCGCGGCCTTACAGCCCCTGTCGGTACATTTCCGTCACCTGCCGCCCCCCGCCGTCGAGGTCTACGAAACGTTCTTCGGCTGCCCGGTAAGTTTTGGCGACGCCAACAACCAGATCCGCTTCAAGCGCACAACCTGGGATCGCGCGCCGCCCCAGGCCAATGCCATGTCCTATCGTTTTTTCGATAATCAGTGCCGCCGTCTGGCCGCCGTGATGGACGAACCCCTGCGTTACGCCGATGTGGTAAGCAGCCGCCTGCGCAGCGCCACCCCCATGGCCTCGCTGCCCGAAGTCGTCCGCGCGCTGCATCTCACTACCCGGACCCTACAGCGACGCTTGGACGAAGAGGGCACGAGTTTTTCCACCCTGCTCGCCGAAGTACGCCGGGCGCGTGCCATGGAGCTGATGGCGCGCAGCCACATGGACAACAGCGCCATTGCATCGACGCTGGGTTTCGAAGACGCCAGCGCTTTTTCGCGGGCTTTCAAGAGTTGGACCGGTCAGTCGCCGCGCGACTATCGTCGCCAATTGTGGGATGAATCCGCACAGCCTTGACGTGTTACGCTCGGGCTGCCAAACACGGCGTTGCGACCGTATGCTTTGTCCTTCATTTACCCACGGGAGATTCACGTCATGTCCGTTGTCGTTCGCAAAGACTGGCTCGCGCAAGTCACCGAAGAAGCCATCGAACCCAGCCGTCGCATTCTCGATCCGCATCATCATTTTTTCGTCAAGAGTGAGGCCTATCCGCACTACGACCTGAACGATCTGCTGGCCGACACCGGCACCCATGGTGTCGAGCAGACGGTCTATCTGCAATGCTGGGAAGGCCATCGTGAAACCGGGCCCGAGCACATGAAGCCGGTCGGTGAGACCGAGTGGGTGGATGGTATTGCGGCCCAGGCGCGTAAGAATCCCCAGACCGTGCAGCTGGGTGCCATCATGGGCACCGGCGAACTGCGCGGCAGCGAGGCCGAAGTGCACGAATTTCTCGCCGCCCATGTTGCTGCCAGCAAACTATTCCGTGGCATTCGTCAGATCGCGGCCTTCGATGACACCGGCTCCGATTTACTCTCCATGGAAGGTGTGCCCAACGCGCGTCTCTACGACGACCCGGCCTTCCGTCGCGGCTTCAAGATCCTGTCGGACATGGGTCTGGTGTTCGACGCTTATCACTATTATCACCAGACGCCGTGCTTCACCGATCTGGCGCGCGCGTTTCCACAAACCACGCTGGTGCTCGACCACCTCGGCACGCCGCTCGGCGTCGGTGCCTATAAAGGTCGCGAGGAAGAGATCTTCACGCAATGGCAACGCGATCTGGCTGAACTCGCGAAATGCTCGAACGTGAATATGAAGCTCGGCGGCCTTGCCATGCCGTGGAATGGTTTCGGTTTTGAATCCGGGCCCAAACCGCCGACATCCGATCAACTGGTCGCACGCCAGAACCGCTATTACCAATATGCGATCCAGACCTTCGGCCCCGAGCGCTGCATGTTCGAGAGCAATTTTCCGGTCGACAAGTGCGCGGTGTCTTATGCCGTGCTATGGAACGCCTTCAAGAAAATCGCAGCGCCTTACAGCGAAGCGGAGAAGGACGCCCTGTTCCGTGGCACCGCAGCGCGCGTCTATCGCGTTGCAGCCAAGGCCTGAGCGAATAAGTAACGCGCGTGGTTAAGGACCAGGGTCCTCAGCTGCGCGCGCTTCTGCTACCTTGCGGCCATGGAAAACTGGATCGTCGATAACGCCAACTTGTTGTCCGGTCTGGCCGGCATCATCACGGTTCTCAGTATTTTGTTGTCACCGTTGCTGCGCAGAAAGGGCACCGCGCAGGCGCTACCATCGAACGCCGCTACACCGTCGCCCCTTGCCCCATCACGCGATGACGCCGCACGGCTGCCGTCATTAGCCGCGCCCGACGACGGACCTGGCGCGATCGCAGTACTACCCTTTGACAGCATTTCCCCGCACGCCAGCGATGCCCATCTCGCTGACGGTATTTCCTGCGAGATCATTTCCGCCTTGAGTCGGGCTGGTTATCAACACATTGCGCCGCGCGCCGACTGTTTCGCGCTGCGCGGTAAGGGCTTGTCGCTGGCGGAAACCGCAAGTCGCCTGTCGGTGCGTTTTATCGTGCACGGCAGCGTGCGTAATGACGGTGACCGTCTGCGCGTGATCGCGGAATTTTTCGACAGCAGCAGTGGGCGTCAACGGTGGTCCAAGACCTACGAACGGCCGCTGACCGACATCCTGAAAGTGCAGGAAGAGATCGCGCAGACCATCGCCAGTTCCTTAGGCGGTGAGGCTTTTCGCGCCGAGGTGCTGCATCTTTCGCCCAGCACCAGCAATACCACCGCCTGGGGACTGGCGCAGAAAGCGCGCCATGACTACATGTTGGCGAGCACTGCCGATGGCATACACGCGGCTATTGAGTCGGCGCGCAAAGCGCTGGCGCTTGATCCGAACTACGCACTGGCCTATGCGCTGCTTGCGCAACTGCTGAGTGACCAGGTCTCGACCGCCTCGGTGACCGACATCGACGCCGTCAAGCAGGAATTACGCGCCGCGCTTGAAACAGCGTTGGCGCTGGCCGGGCGCGACCCGGAAGTATTGATGTATGCCGGACGGGTGTGGGTGGAGCTTGGCGAGCGGGAAAAATCGGTGAACGCCCTGCGGTTGGGCACCAAGCTCTCACCCTACGACCTCATGGAATGGGGCTTTCTCGCCCGCGCGCTGGCCTTTGGCAGCGAAGACAATGCACGGGAGGCCTACGACATTGCGGCGCGCATCATCGAAATCGCGCCCGAGCACCCGCTGGTATGGACTTGGGAGTTATTCCAGGGAGTCGCCTGTCTGAACCTTGAGCGTTATGCCGAGGCGGTCGGCCTGTTCCGGCTGGTGGTGGAGGCCTCGCCCAAGTTCGTGCGCGGGCTCATGTGTCTGGCCAATGGGCTAGCTGCCTGCGGCAAGCACGAGGAGGCGCGCGAATACATCGCGCGAGCCTTGGCCGTGAACGCCAATTTCACCCCCGCGCGCTATGCCGGTTATGTACGCGTATTGTCGGGTAATGATGAGTCCGCGCGGCGCCTGTTGGCGGGTTTGACGAAGGCCGACTTGCTTGACCGTTGAGCGCCTCGCCGCTCATGCCTTGAGCCGATAGCCGGTTCTAAAGATCCACCACACCAGGCTCAAGCACAGCGCGAAGAAGCCGGCGATGAAGGCCAGGCTGATTTCGACGGCGACATCGGCGCGACCGTTGAAGCTCCAGCGAAAGCCGCTGATCAGATACACCACCGGGTTGAACAGCGCGATCTTCTGCCAGGTCGGCGGCAGCATCGCGATGGAATAGAAAGTGCCACCGAGAAAAGTCAGCGGCGTCACGACCAGCATGGGAATGAACTGCAGCTGCTCCCAGCCGTTGGCCCACACCCCGATCACGAAGCCGAACAGACAGAAACTGACTGCCGTCAACAGCAGGAAAGACAACATCCACCAGGGATGCAGAATTTCCAGCGGCACGAACAGCGCGGCAGTGGCGAGAATCAATACCCCCAGCACCACCGACTTGGTGGTCGCCGCGCCGACATAGGCCAGCACGATTTCAAACGGCGAGATCGGCGCTGACAGCAGTTCGTAGATGGTGCCAGTGAATTTCGGCAGATAGATGGCAAAGGACGAATTGGAAATGCTTTCCGTCAGCACCGCCAGCATGATCAGCCCCGGCACGATGAAGGCGCCATAGGGCACGCCGTCGATGCTGGTCATGCGCGAACCGATGGCCGAGCCGAACACCACAAAATAGAGCGAGGTAGTGATGACCGGCGTGGCGATGCTCTGTAGCAGCGTGCGCAAGGTACGCGCCATTTCGAACTTGTAGATGGCCCACACGCCGTGGTGATTGAAGCGTGTCATGGGGATGCGGCCTGTGCGCGGTCGCCGCTGACCAGGCCGACGAAGATGTCTTCCAGCGAACTCTCCTCGGTGTTGAGATCCTTGAAGCCGATGCCAAGCTCGTCCAGAGCGCGCAGCAGCGCCGGCACGTCGCTGTGTTCGGCGCGGGTGTCAAACAGATAATGCAGTTCGTGGCCGTCGGCTTCGAGCGTCAACTGCCAGGGCGTCAGCGCCGCCGGCAGCGCCTTGAGCGCGCTGTGCAGATTGAGCTTGAGGCGTTTCTGGCCGAGCTTTTTCATGAGCGTGTGCTTGTCCTCGACCAGCATCAGCTCGCCGTGATTGATGACACCGACGCGATCAGCCATCTCCTCCGCCTCTTCGATGTAATGGGTGGTGAGGATGATGGTCACACCCTGCTCGCGCAGTTCGCGCACCAGCGCCCACATGTCGCGCCGCAGTTCGACATCGACACCGGCAGTCGGCTCGTCAAGGAATAGAATGCGCGGCTCATGGGATAACGCTTTGGCGATCATCACGCGTCTTTTCATGCCGCCGGACAAGGTGCGTATGCGGGCTTCGCGTTTGTCCCATAGTGATAGCGCGCGCAGCACTTTCTCGATATAGGCGGCATTAGGTGCGCAGCCAAACAGACCGCGACTGTAGCTGGCCGTTGCCCATACGGTTTCATAGCTGTCGGTGGCGAGCTCCTGGGGCACCAGACCGATCAGTGCGCGCGCCGCGCGGTAGTTGCGCTGCACATCGTGGCCGCCGGCCAGCACCGTGCCGGTGCTGGGCGTGACGATGCCACACACGATACTGATCAAGGTGGTCTTGCCGGCACCGTTGGGGCCGAGCAGGGCGAAGATCTCACCTTCGGCTATAGTCAGATCGATGGGCTTCAGCGCTGTAACGCCGGAGGCATAGGTCTTGGTCAGACCCGCGAGGGTGAGCACAGCAGTCATCGCGGGGATTGTAATCAGCGCCGGCACATTCGCCTACTCCGAGTGCGGCTAGACGCTGCATGGCGAGATAGGTGAGCGGCAATTCCGCTATCCAAAGGTAATATTCCCGCCTGCGTGGCGGGCCATGGCAATCAACACACGATGTGTTTCTAATAGTTATGCAGCGCTCCCGGCCTGTCCGCCGTTGTGACGGACGCGCTTAACCCACTAACCACGGTTCGTGTCATGACCCCCACCTATGCAACTCTGCTGAGCACACTCGATGACGGCGTTCTCACCCTCACTCTGAACCGTCCGGACAAACTCAATGCCTGGACCTATCAACTGGGCGCCGAGCTGCGAGCGGCGATCATCGCCGCCAACGACAACCCGCTGGTCGAAGCCATGGTAGTGACCGGTGCCGGTCGTGCGTTCTGTGCCGGCGCGGATATCGCGCTGGTATTCGATGCGCAATCCAAGGACGAGCCGCCCTATAAAGCCCAGGCCCAACCCGAGGATTGGGTGGCCTTGATGCGCCGCTCGAAGCCCATCATCGCTGCCATCAATGGCGCGGCCTACGGCGTTGGTTTGACCCAGACATTGTCGATGGACCAGATCATCTGCGCCGACAGCGCCAATCTGGCGCTGCCCTTCGTCAAGTTTGGGGTCGCACCGGAATTCGGCAGCTCGTATTTTGTCGTGCAACGGTGCGGTTTCGGCGTCGCGTCGAATCTGATGTTGACCGGTCGTACGCTGGGCGCGGTGGAAGCCCACAGCCTCGGTCTGGTGGATAGCGTCGTCGCGCCGGATGCGTTGCTGGCCACGGCACGCAGCCTGGCCCACGCGATGGGTCAGAACCCGCTGGCCTCACTGCTCGAAACCAAACGTCTGCTGGCCTTGAACGCCGCCGAGAGCGACATCGAACTAGTGTTACGACGGGAGTTTCAGGCGCTGGATCGCTGCTACGCGTCGGCTGAACATCGTGAGGCGGTGAATGCCTTCCTTGAAAAGCGGCCGGCGGATTTTCGCCGCGCCAGGCACGACGGTTGAGTCAGCGGCGCACGGCCGCCACGCTTAATGCAGGTGAAACTCCACTACCGCGCCGCCGCTGCCATACAGCGGTCCATAGCCATGCACGGTGGCGCCGCTGAACCCCCAGCCTATGCCACCCATCACGAAGGCGCAGTGCTTGAAGCCCATATCGACCTTGGCGGCTTGCACGTAGTCGGCGCAGAGGCTGCGGAATTCATTGACCTTCCCCTGCTCAAGTAAGGCTAGCATGCGGCGATTCCAGACATCGTCGGCAGCGCTGGCGATACGGTCGGCGGCGATATCCAGCGCTCCACGGAAGAAAGATCCCGATAGTCCGCCGACGCCGACGACGGCCACACGCCGGCCGAGCGCATGCGCCTGTTCGGCAGCGACTCGCCCCAGGCCCTCGGTTGCCGACCAGTCGTGATAGAGATTATTGGCGGCGACAGTCAAGGCCATTTTGGCATTGGGATTGAGAAAATGATTGGCGACGATGGTGCCGGTATCGAGTGGAAAGCCATCGTAGTCGACACCCTTGGAGCGTATGCCGATGGCAGGCGTGGCGCCGAGTACGGCCTTCGTCAATGCAGTATCGATGGCGATGTCATAGGGCAATGCGCCGTATTCGTGCCAGTTGTCGTCGACGTGTTCGCCGTGCATGTGCGCGCGCGTTAGCCATAGCTGGTCCAACACCGCGAGCCATTGGGTGGAATAGACGATGAGGGTGTCGGGTGCGGATTTCGCGAGTGCCGCGCCGGCCGTTTCCATGGCAACGGCGAGTACCGCCCACGGCGGATTGTCACGCGCCACCTGGGGCAGGGGCGAGCCGGGCACGAGCAGGGCGGCGACAACAGTCATAGAAGATTCCTTGCTTGCTCAGGCGCGATGCCGCGTGTCTCAGGCTGCGCGCGCAAGGCCGGCTTTGACCAGATTCCACTCCATCACCGCATTGCCGGTGCCGATCACCGTGCCATAGCCGTGTAGTTCGCCCGGCAGTTCTGGATAACCCATGGCCGAGAACATCCAGGTGAAGGCGCCGGACTTCACTTCGGCGAACGCTTCGGCAATGAACTGCGGCAATAGCGCAAAGGTTTCCTGCACATGGCCACGCCGTAGCAGTTCGATGATGCGCATGTCCCACAGATAGCCCGCCATGTTTTGCGGATGTTCTTGCGACATGTCTTCCGGCGGCTCGGGTTCTTCGTGGAAGTGGTAATGGCATAGCGTATTCGACGCCAGCAGCACCGCGCGGCGACCGGTGGCTTCAATCGCAGCGCGCGTCGCGCGGCCGAGCACGTCCATCTCTTCCAACCCTTCTTCGGTGCTGAGGTAATAGGGTGAGTTATTGGCCGAGATGCCGACCACCGGAATGTCCCACTGTGGGCGCATCATGTGCAGAGTGGTGATAGTGCCGTAGTCGACGCGGAATTTCGGGTTGCGCATCATCTTGGTGGTGAGACCAAGCCGCGCGCCTTCATCGGCACAGGCTTGTGCCAGTTCGACATCGACGTCCAGTTCGAACTGGTAGCGAAACAAATTCGGAAAGATCGGATCGACCGATTTACCCGACAAATGCGGCACACCGAGGAAGTGATGGCCCTGCTGGGTTATCCAGTGCGGTGAATGCACCAGCAACACGTCGGGCTGCAGTTCCTCCAGGGTCTTGCGTGCGCGCTCGTAGGCCCAGCGCAGTTGCTCCCAGCCGCCTTGTGAACGGGGCTCGTTCTGCGGCGGGTTCTCGCCGTAGACCAGATGGGGCGGATGGGGGGCGAGATAGCCGGCAATGATTTCACCCTTGCTCATGACGCGATGCTCCTGGGCTGCGCGGCTGGTAGGCGACCGCCTTGATTTCAATCAACAGATGCGGATGGGGCAATTGATGCACGGCGACGGTGGTACGCGCCGGACCATCGTAGTCGAAGAATTCGCCGTAGGCCTGGTTGTAGCCGGCGAAGTCGTTCATGTTGACCAGAAAGCTGGTGACTTCCACCACGTCGGTCAGGCGCGCATCGAAACGTGCGAGGATGGCGGCGATGTTCTCGATCACCGCACGGGTCTGCACGACGATGTCGAGGGTGGTCGTGCCCATCTCATCGGCGGCCGCGCCGGCGACGCTATTGTCGGCGCGTCGTGCGCTGGTGCCCGAAACAAAAATGAAATCGCCGGCACGCTTGGCGTGGGGATATTTGCCACGGGGGCGGGCCTTGTCGGCGAGGACGATGCTGTCGCTGCTCATCGGATTGGCCGTGTTGGGATGGGGCTTAAGGACCCTGGTCAAAATTATCTCTACATTCGGCTGTTCCTGAGCGGCTGCCGCTGCGTTGCTATTCTTGGCAATAGCCCCGCTATTGCCTGCGAATCGC
>JANMJF010000127.1:0-2322 GCA_031371245.1 Pseudomonadota bacterium
CGTGCTCACTGCCGCAAAGGTGAGTTTCCGGGAGACGAAGCGCGCCGAGCGCATCGCCGGTTTCGACCAGGCGCCGGACTTCATCATCCCGGACGAGTTCAATCCAGTGGCCCTCATCGAGGCCAAGCTCACCGAGGATGACGGCACGGCGCGAGACAAGGTTTCGCGCGTGCAGCGGCTTCGCACGCTGCGGGACGAGAGCGGTAAGGACTACGACGTCATCGCCTGCATTGCCGGGCGCGGTTTCAAGGTGCGGCGCGAGGACATGCGGCGGCTTCTGCAAGCGACGAATGGCAAGGTCTTCACGTTGGCGACGATGCCGCTGCTCATCGACAACACCCGCATCCGCGAATACAAGACTCGATAAGGGAGCGCCATGGCGACTAGGCTTCTGAGTATCTAACTACCAATATTCCGGCCCATCATTTCCAGCATTTCGATCGCCAAAGCGCGCTTTTAGTCTCAAACTGGTCATTACCCCACACGACTTAAGCTGGGCTAACAATGCTTCGACCGAGCAGTTGTGGGCCCGACTTCAGTCGGACATCCGTTCCAGTGCATGAACTCAACGCATATCGCCGGCAAATTCGTGCAAGCGTTGGCGCCTTAGGGAAGTTCGATCTCCCAGACATTTTCACCGTCACCCAATATCTCACGCACTGCGCCCATCGATACCGCGACACCCGCTTCGCGATAGGGATTGCTCAAGGCGCGACCTTGGAGTTCAACGCCATTCAATTGCACGCGCTTTATCCCATAGCCCTGTGCTCCAACCCGATAGCGCAAGCGTGACACCAGGCCCGCGATCGGCAAGCTCACGGCCAAGCCATCCAGTGTCGCGGGAATCACCGGGTCGATATGCAGCTCCTCACCCGTCAGCCGTAGACCAAACAGGCTGCGCAGCAAGATGGCGATGGCCAGCCCTGGTCCGCTGGAATACACCCGCCAGCCGCCATCGAAACCGATCTCGCCGCGCGCGACGCGGCCATAGTCGTCATAGGCCGCGTAGCGATCTGGAAAGGCCGCGTCGGAACTTGAGTAGTAACAGTTTGACGGTCGCGGCGTGGCACCGGGCAGGCGGGCCTCTAACCCCACTGGGTTGACGAGATTCAGCGCGGCGAAGAACGCCGCCGGGCGACCGGCGTAGGCCAGCGCTTCGGCGTAACGCAGATGGGCGTGGGTATACATGAGTCCGATCTCGCGACCGAAGAAGGCCGCGCTCTCGGCACGCTGGAATAGCGCCATGGTGCCGCCGTGATAACGCATCGGCTGGTCGAACAGGCGTGCGCCATCGGGCCCGAGCAGATGACGTTCGATCAGATCAAAGTGATGGGCGACCTGCGCTGGCGTGAGGATGCCGCTCAGGATGCCATGGGGAATAGGCAGCAGGCTGTAATGCAGACCGGTGCGTTGATCGCGCGGATGCAATAGATAGTCGTGTTCACCGTCGGCGCGTGCATGCATATAGCCCGCTATCACGTCATCGATCACGAGCAGACGTTGGAAGTCGGCGGCGACACGGGTTGCCATGGCACGCAGTTTGGCCGCCTCGGCCGCGTGGCTGCCGGTCGCGAGGGCGGCGGCCAAGGTGTTCAACATCTGATAGTGCAAGGTCACGGTCCATGAACTACACAACTCCTCGCGCAAGCGCGGATCGGCCGGCTGCATGGAATCGTTCCAGTCGCCATGACCATAGGACACCAGCGCGGTCGCGGGCAGGCATTGCGCGGCTATCACCGCCAGCGCGCGTTCGACGTGTTGCCATAAGGTCGGCACGCCCGCGCCAGCGCGTGTGCTGTCCTGATGAAAAGGCAGTTGGGTGTCGAGGAAAGCAAGGTCAGCACTCGCTTCAAGATAACGGGCGAGCGCCATCAAGGGCCAGAAGATGATGTCGCCATGGCTGTCGTCGGCGCGGATCTCCCGCTCGCGCGGAAAGAAAGTGAACCATTGCGGCCAGTCACCGACTGCGTTCTGTGCGCCGAACACGCGCAACAGCAGATCCCGCGCTGGCGCCAGCTGGCCCAGGGCCAGCAGCATTTCCAGCGGCCCCTGGCAGATATCGCGCGACCCCCAGCCGCCGCCAGTGAATTGTTCCAGACCACGCGGCGCGAGGTAGTGCACCAGGGCATTGTCGGCAAACCACGGCAGGATGGCCGACCACTGCGCGATTTCGCACTCATGGGCACTACCTGCCGGCACTGCTAGCGCGAAGGCGCTGGCCAAGCCCACGCTTGTGCCGAGCAAGGGTGCATCGATCGCCGCAGTGTCGAACAGTTCGCCAGTGATTTCCCAACGCGCGTGGGTCAGCGGCGCGGTGCGCAG
>JANMJF010000222.1:0-2656 GCA_031371245.1 Pseudomonadota bacterium
AGGGCCCGAGCTGCCTGACCTTGAGTCGCCAGAACCTGCCGCAGCAGCCGCGCAGTGCGGCGCAGCTCGCCGCCATCGTTCGGGGCGGTTATGTGTTGCGGGACAGCGACGGCCCACCGAGCGCCCTCGTCATGGCTACCGGCTCCGAACTCGCACTGGCGGCGGAGGTGGTGATCGCACTACAGGGTGAAGGTCACGCCGTGCACCTGGTCTCGATGCCCTGCGTGGAGGCCTTCGCCCGCCAGGACGCGAGTTATCGCGACAGCGTATTGCCGCCGAGTGTGCGCAAACGTGTTGCGATTGAGGCCGGCAGCACCGCTGGCTGGTATCGCTACGTCGGCCTCGACGGGCTGGTCATCGGCCTCGACGATTTTGGCGCCTCGGCGCCGCTCGCCGCCTTGCTCGAGCATTTTGGCCTGACGGCCGCTAAGGCGAGCGCCGCCGTGCGTGCGCTATTGGCACGCGCCTGAATGATCCTGCGCACGGCCCGCACCACCTATCCATGCTAAATATCCACCCATCGCTCTACTGACGGAGTTTTCATCATGACCATACGTGTCGGTATCAATGGCTATGGCCGCATCGGTCGCAACGTGCTGCGCGCGCTGTTCGAGGCCGAGCGCGACTCCGAGATCGAAATCGTCGCGGTTAACGATCTCGGCGACGCCGCCACCAATGCCCACCTGACTCGTTACGACAGCGCCCACGGCAAGTTCCCGGGCAAGGTCGAAGTTAAGGACGGCAACATGGTCGTCAACGGCCACACCATCAAGGTCTTCAGCGAGCGCGACCCGGCCAAACTGCCGTGGGGTGATCTGGGTGTGGACGTCGTGCACGAGTGCACCGGACTGTTCACCAGCAAGGATAAGGCCGGCCTGCATCTGCAGGGCGGCGCCAAGCAGGTGCTGATCTCGGCACCCGGTGGGAATGATGTCGACGCGACGATAGTTTATGGCGTCAACCATCAGGTGCTGAAGAAGACCGACACGGTAGTCTCCAATGCCTCCTGCACCACCAACTGCCTGGCACCGCTGGTCAAACCGTTGCACGACAAAATTGGTCTGGTGGCCGGCATCATGACCACCATCCACGCCTATACCAATGATCAGGTGCTGACCGACGTTTATCACACCGATCTGCGCCGCGCGCGCTCGGCCACGCAGTCGATGATCCCGACCAAGACCGGCGCCGCCGCTGCGGTCGGCCTGGTGCTGCCGGAACTGAACGGCAAGCTCGACGGCTACGCGATGCGCGTGCCGGTCATCAATGTCTCGCTGGTTGATCTGAGCTTCCAGGCCGCGCGTGAGACCTCGACCAAGGAAATCATCGAGATCATCAATGCTGCGGCCGCGAGTGGTCCGTTGAAGGGGATCCTGGTGGTGAACGACGAGCCGCTGGTGTCCATCGACTTCAATCACAACCCGGCGTCATCGATCTTCGAATCGTCCCAGACCAAGGTCATCAACGGCACGATGGTTAAAGTGCTGTCGTGGTACGACAACGAATGGGGGTTCTCCAACCGCATGCTCGATACCACCATCGCGATGGTCAAGGCACGAGGCTAGCGCCATGCTGAAGATGAGTGCACTTGACCTTGCGGCTAAGCGCGTTTTAATCCGCGAGGATTTCAACGTGCCGCTGAAGAACGGCAAGATCACCGACGACACCCGCCTGCGTGCGGCTTTACCGACGCTGCGCTTGGCACTTGAGGCTGATGCGGCGGTGTTGGTGATGTCGCACTTGGGCCGCCCTGAGGAAGGCAAGGTCGAGGCCGAGTCTTCACTCGCGCCGGTGGCGGCTGCGCTCTCGGCATTGCTCGGTGTGCCGGTCGCCTTCGCGCGCGACTGGATCAATGGTATCGAGTTGCAGCCCGGCACCATCACCTTAGGTGAGAACACCCGTTTCCTGATCGGCGAGAACGCCAACGACGATGGCTTGGCACGCCGCATGGCCGCGCTCTGCGATGTGTTCGTCAATGACGCCTTCGCCACTGCTCATCGCGCCCAGGCCTCGACCCACGCGGTCGCCAAGTTCGCGCCCATCGCGTGCGGCGGCCCCTTGTTGATGGCTGAAGTCGAAGCGCTGCAGCAGGCCTTGAAAGCACCGGCGCGACCGCTGGTCGCGGTAGTCGGCGGCTCCAAGGTGTCGACCAAACTCGATCTGCTGGAAGCGCTGGTAGCCAAGGTCGACCAACTGGTGGTCGGCGGTGGCATTGCCAACACCTTCCTGGCGGCGGCGGGGCGGGAAATTGGCAAGTCGCTGTGCGAGCGCGAGATGCTCGATATCGCCCAGCGTTTGATCGCCGGCGATGCGCATATTCCGATCCCAGTGGACGTGGTATGCGGTAAAGAATTCAGCGAAACCACCCCTGCCATCACCAAGAATGTCGATGCAGTCGCGGCCGACGACATGATCATGGACTTGGGGCCGCAGAGCCTCGACGCATTGTGCGCCGTCATCGCCACCGCCGGCACCATCGTCTGGAACGGCCCGCTGGGGGTGTTCGAATTCGACAAGTTCGCGGCCGGCACCGAGCGTCTGGCACGCGCGATTGCGGCCTCCAAGGCCTTCTCCATCGCTGGTGGTGGCGACACCCTCGCTGCGATCGCCAAGTTCGGCGTCAGCGACGATATCTCCTACATCTCCACCGCCGGTG
>JANMJF010000273.1:0-2532 GCA_031371245.1 Pseudomonadota bacterium
GCGGGTGCTGACGCCCCACCCAGGCGAAGCGGCACGCTTGGCGGGTGTCGCCACGCAAGTCATACACGACGACCGCTACGCCGCTGCTGCGGCGCTTTGCGCGCGTTTCGGTGGGGTGGTGGTGCTGAAGGGCGCTGGCACCTTGATTGCCAGCACGGACGAACTGCCGTTGGTGGTGCGTGACGGCAATCCCGGCATGGCGAGTGGCGGCATGGGTGATGTTTTGACCGGCGTCATTGCCGGGCTGTTGGCGCAGGGTTTGGCGCCCCGCCTGGCGGCGGCAGCGGGGGCGTGTGTGCATGGCCATGCCGCTGACCGCGCCGCGCTGGCCGGCGAGCGCGGCCTGCTGGCTGGCGATCTCATGCCGTTGTTGCGTGCGGCGGTGAATCCGGGCCCGCGATGAATACCCGCTGTCACTTTCATATTGCGAGCGCCGAAGACATGGAAGCCTTGGGTGCGCGTCTTGCCACCTGCTGCCGCGTGGGTGTCCGCATCCATCTATGCGGTGAGCTCGCCGCCGGCAAAACCACTTTCGCGCGCGGCTATCTGCGGGCGCTCGGCCATGAGGGCGCGGTCAAGAGTCCAACCTTCACCCTGGTCGAGAGCTATGGGCTCGCCAGCCGCACCGTGCATCATTTCGATCTATACCGCATGGCGGCCGGCGAACTTGAGTTCATCGGCATCGAGGACTACTTCGACGCCGACGCCGATTGCCTCATCGAATGGGCCGAGCGTGGCGCGCCGGTATTGCCCGCGCCGGATCTTACGCTGAGGCTGCGGGTTATCGATGACGGGCGCGAGGTCTGCATCGAAAGCCACGGCAGCACCGGTGATGAGATTGTTTCTAGGTTGTCTTAATGAATAGTTACAGTAGTTTGTATAAACAAACTAATTTAAACTTGAATTAAGTGCTGTAACCCGTACAGAATGTAGACATCTTTGAGAAAGTTCCGGTAAGCCGATGCCCTGGCTGATATTTCTCATTCTCACCCTAGTCGGTGGTGACGCACGCGCCGCCGAGGTCAGTGGTGTGCATGCCAATCGCACAGCGGATGGCATCCACCTCGTGTTCGATGTCTCCGCGCCGCTAGCGTACTCGGTGTTCCGCATGGACAACCCGCAGCGCGTGATCGTGGATTTCAAGGGCGCCAAGGCCCGCCGCCTATTGAGCGTCGATCTCGCCAGCACCGGCATCAAGCACATCCGTCAGTTCATGCAGAGTGAGATCGGTCTGCGTGTGGTGATCGAACTTGCGCAAGCGAGTCGCGTCGAGACGCACCTGTCAGCCGCCGCTAACGGCGCCGGTTACCAACTCGATCTTGCCTTGCGCATCGATCCGCCAGGTGCTCCGCGCGCGGCGGCACCTATCAATACACCGCCGGGCGCAGCACCCCCAGTGCGTCAGGCCAGCGCGCCAGTGGCCGCCAGCGTCGCCAAGCCAGCGCTGGCGTCGCCGCAGGCCAAGACCGCGCCCGCCGCCCGCGCACCCCCGCAACGCGACGTGGTGATCGCGGTCGACGCCGGGCACGGCGGTCAGGACGTCGGTGCCGTCGGCCCGAGTGGCAGCTATGAGAAGGACATCGTGCTGGCGGTTGCGCGCGAGCTGGCGCGACTGATCGATCGCCAGCCCGGCATGCACGCGGTACTGACCCGCGATGGCGATTATTTCCTGCCCCTGCGCACGCGCATGGAGCGCGCCCGCGCCAAGCGTGCCGACCTGTTCATTTCGGTTCATGCCGATGCCGTCAACGATCGCCGTGTGCAGGGTTCCTCGGTCTACGTGCTGTCTCAGAGCGGTGCCAGCAGCGAAGCCGCCAAATGGCTGGCGGCCAATGAGAACGCGGCGGACCTGGTCGGAGGTGTCAGTCTTGACGACAAAGACCGCATGCTGAAATCGGTCCTGCTGGACCTCTCTCAGGCAGCTTCGCTGGACGCCAGCACCGATCTCGGTAATGCCGTGCTGCGCGGTCTGCGCGGTGTCGGGCGGGTCCATCATACCCGCCTGCAACATGCCGGCTTCATGGTGTTGAAGTCGCCCGATATCCCCTCGATCCTGGTCGAGACAGCGTTTATTTCCAACCCGATTGAGGAGCAACGACTGCGCAGCGAGGCCTATCGGCAGAACCTGGCGCGCGCTATTTTTAATGGTGTAATGGGCTTTAATGTTGGCCGCGCGCGCAGTGCTCCGCGTCCGGTCGAGCGGGTCATGGCCGACGCCGATACGAGTGACACACACCGCCATCGCGTTTCGCCGGGTGAGACCTTGTCGGCCATCGCCACACGTTACGAGGTCAGCGTCAACACGCTCAAGCAAGCCAACGACATGGACTCAGAGATGGTGCGCGCCGGTTCGTTGCTGCGTATTCCCTGAGGCGCGCACGGCGGTGCCGCACACCGTTTAAGATTCCGCAGCGCGATTCACTACACTAGGCCCCATGCATGCCATGGCGCGTCCCATACTTCCGCTCTCCGACCACCTCATCAACCAGATCGCGGCGGGCGAAGTCATCGAGCGGCCGGCCTCGGTCATCA
>JANMJF010000286.1:0-8595 GCA_031371245.1 Pseudomonadota bacterium
ACGGGTGCGTTCCAGCCGGTCACGCATCAGACCGAGGGCACCCTGGGCTTTTCCTGGCACGTCAATCGATATCTGAAACTTGAAGTCGGATATAAACTCGCGGACGACCTCAGGGGACAGGTGGTTACCGCATGGGAATGGAACTTCGAGGGTGATGATTGAGCCCAGGGTTTTCGGCGGCGCCCAGTCGAGAGTGCGTTAGTTACGCTAGCCATGCCCGGTCGGTGATGCGCCCAGGCTTCAATTGAAAAATTAATTATTCAGGTCGTATCATCCATTACCCGCATCGCCGTCTGGCGGATTCGACGCAATCAAATGATCTTCCGCAGCAGATTCACCCTCAGACCGACAGACTGCTAGGTACGCGACGATGCGCATGAGCCATGTAATGCTCTCGAAGGGCTTCGGGGGCGCCGAACGGCACTTTGTCGATTTGACACTAGAAATGGCCATGCGTGGCCATGACGTGCAAGCCATTTGCCACCGTGATTTCAACGCTGCCAGCGAGTTCGCTGGAGTTGCCAATCTATGTGTCGAAGCAATTGCGGTGATGGGCACCTGGGATATTTGGGCGGCAAGACGAATTAGCCGGCTGATAAGCTTGTTTCGCTCTGAGGTTGTCCACGCACACCTCGCGCGCGCGGCACATTTGTCGGCGCGCGGCGCCCGAGAACAGCGTATCCGACTGGTCACGAATACCCATAACTACGTCAATCTCAAGTACTACCGCGCTGTGGATGTTTTTGTCGTGCCGACCATCCGCCAGCAACGCTATCTGATACAGGCAGGCATCGCTGACGAACGGGTCAGCCTGATCCCACACTTTTGTCGCGCTCCACTAAATACCGAGCGCAGGGCGCGGCACGGTGCGTTGTTCGCCAGTCTCGGGCGAATGGTGACAAAAAAGGGCTTTGATGTCCTGATCAAAGCATGCGGGATTCTGCGCGCCCAAGGGCTCGACGCACGTCTCCGGTTGGGAGGTGCGGGTATCGAGTTGGAGCGGCTACGGACACTGGCTCGCGAATGTGGAATGCAGCATCACATCGAATTTGTCGGCTGGGTGGACTGCGTCGCAGAGTTTTTGCAACGTGCGGATATTTTCGTTTTGCCCTCGCGGGACGAACCATTCGGGATTGTCCTCCTGGAAGCGATGGCCGCAGGTTTGCCTATTGTTGCAACACGCACCGATGGTGCGAATGAAATCTTCAGTGAAGAGTCGGCGTATCTGGTCGACGTTGGCGACGCACCCGCGCTGGCGAAGGCGATGGGTTATGCGTTTACAGAGCGCGTTGAGAGTGACCGTCGCGCGTCGAATGCACAGGCGCTCTACCGCTCCATGTACAGCGCTGAAGTGGTCGTTCCTCAATATGAGGCTCTCTATGAATCGCTTGGACATTAGCGCGCGACCGGCGCCGTCCACTACCCTCCCGTCGCTCGGATCCGTGCTAACTTGCAACCGTCGGCGCAGCGACCGTGGCCGACGGTCGTGATGCGGTTTGCACCGAGCCACGTTGGCCTTGCATTCATCGGTTTGGCTATCGCGTCATTTTTCTAGACTGGAAAATTTGGATATGTGCGGCATCGCGGGGTGGTACAGGAGAGGCGAAAAAATCGTTACGCCCGCAGTGATCGCCAAACAATGCGATCGGCTCTACCATCGGGGCCCGGACGATAGCGGCTATTTTACTGACGGTGATTTCGGTTTCGGCATGCGCCGTCTCAGCATTATCGATATCGTCGGCGGCCATCAGCCCATCGCGACTCCAGACGGGCGGTATTCGATCGTCTTCAACGGTGAACTCTACAACCATCTCGAGTTGCGTGGAGAACTTGACGAAGCCGGCTACCGCTTCCAGACGCGCAGTGACACCGAGACACTACTTGCCAGTTTCGTGCGCTGGAAAGACGACGCATGGATACGGTTCGAGGGTATGTATGCGGCGGCAATCTGGGACCGTCTCACCAGAACCTTGACCTTGGCCCGCGATCCGCTGGGCATTAAGCCGCTGTATGTCACCGAACAGCATGGCGGGATCGCGTTTGCATCTGAGCTTAGAGCGCTTCGCGTGCTTCCCGATCACGACTTCGATGTGGACGAGCGCGCGGTCCACGACTTTTTCAGCTTTGGTCATGTCCAGAAGCCGCGCTCGATCTTTCAACAGGTGCGGACCCTCGACCCCGGTCACGTCCTTCATATTGGCCCGACCGGCGAGCCCAAAACCCACGCGTTTTGGCGGCCGCGTCTGAACGTAGTGACAGGATGGTCCGAGAACGACTGGGTCAACGAAACTCGTGAGCAGGTGCTCAGAACTGTTAATCGGCATTTGCTGTCCGACGTTCCCGTCGGCTCTTTCCTATCCGGTGGTGTCGACTCGGCGACCGTGACCGCAGCTATGTCGCGGTCGTCGCACGCGCGAGTCAAAGCATTTACGGTGGGGTTTCCACGGTCTTCTATTGACGAGACAGCCGCCGCGCGACGTGTTGCGGAGCACCTCGGCTGCGAACATATTGTTCTGCCCATTGCGCCGATGCTGGCGGCGGACGTGCTGCCGGCAGTTCAGCGTGCCTTTGACGAACCCTGTGCGGCTAACTCCGCGGTGCCATTGTGGCTCCTGTCCAGAGTGGCTGCGCAACACGTCAAGGTTGTGCTGTGCGGCGAAGGCGGGGATGAACTCTTCGTCGGCTACAAACGTCACCGCAATGCCGAGCTCATGCAACGCTGGGTTGCCGTTATTCGGGCGTTGGGACCTTTGGCGGGCATTGTCGATCGTTTGCCCGTATTGTCTTCCAGGAAATGGAATTACCTGCGACAGAACCTGCGTCGGTTTCGCGACGCAGCCTTGCTCGACACCGGATTCAAGCGCTTTTTCAGCAGCACGCAGATCACCTCGCCGGCACTTCGTGCGCGTATCTACAATCCCAAGTTCTGGCGCGATCACGATGGACCCGATGCCTTTGCCAAGCTCGAAGCCGAATATTTTGGTGACGCTGAACTGCAGCTGCTGCGGCCGCTGCAGCAGTTCTTGTTGGGCGACCTCACCGTGCATATGCCAGCATCGCTGCTTAACCGGCTCGACCGCGCCAGCATGGCTCATTCGCTTGAAGCGCGGGTACCCTTCCTTTCGCACAAGTTCGTAGACTGGAGCTTAACCATTCCCCTGGGACTCAAATTGAAGGGTAAGGTCGGCAAGTATTTATTGCGCAGAGCTGCCGAACCTTGGCTCCCGCCCGGCGCATTGGAACGACCCAAACAAGGCTTTCAATTGCCGCTTGCCGAGTGGTTCAGTGGCGACTTCAGCGACTTCGCGCGCGCAGCGTGGCACGCGAGCGGCGCCGCTCAGGCAGGTTATCTTCAGCCCCAAGCGGTCGATAGTCTGTTCGACGAACACCGCACCGGCCGAGCCAATCATGGGCGCATTCTGTACGCCATCACGATGTTCAGTTGTTGGTGGCTCGATCAACGTGCTGATGCCGCAGCGCTTGCCTAACCATCGCGTTATGCGCAGTTCGCCCGCCACACTCATCATCCCAGTCGAGAATCAAGTCCGCGAGTTGGACGCCAAGCTGCTTCTCGCCTGTGTCGCCGCAGAACGCGGGCTCGCGGTCGTGATCGGGTCACAACCGTTTGTCCAGTTCGCGATGCCCTCGTTGCGACGCGGAGTGTTTCTCGCCAAAAGTCTGCGCTACAACAGCGCATTGATGCTCGGTCTTATTCAGTCGCTCGGCCATGAGATTGTCGCCTGGGACGAGGAGAGTCTGGTGCGCTACGACTCCCCGGATTATTACTCGTGGCGTTTTTCCCCCGATACCTTCAGGCCGCTTTCGCACCTGTTTGCGTGGGGCCCGGACGACGCGGAGATGTTTTCCGCCTATCCCGGCGCGAACGGGGTGCCGGTCCATGTGACCGGCAACCCGCGCGCAGATCTGCTGCGACCTGAGTTGCGCGACTACTTTGCCGACGCGGCCGACGAGCTCCGCGAGCAGCACGGAGATTTTATTCTCATCAATACCAATTTTTCCTTCGTGAATGCGTTTGTGCCGAGCCTGAATCTGATCCAAGCGGCCGGCGCCGGGCCGCAAGTCAGCCGCACCGGCCACGGCATGAGTCTCGAGTTCGCGCGCGGCATGGCGGCGCATCAGCGTGCCATTCACGATCACTTTCGTGCCTTGCTTGCGGAATTGAGTGCGTGGTTTCCAGAGCGCACCATCGTCCTGCGGCCGCATCCGTCCGAGGACCATGGCGCATGGGAGCGGGCGACTGCGGACTTCGCCAACGTGCGCGTGCTCCATAGTGGCAATGTAGTGCCATGGCTGCTCGCATGTCGGGTCTTGCTCCATAACGGTTGCACAACCGCAGTCGAAGCCACGCTGCTCGGGATACCGGCAGTCAGCTACCAACCGGTCATGGCGGCGAGCTACGACTATTATTTACCCAACGCGCTCAGCCATTGTGCGCAAACGCCAGCCGAGGTTCGCGAGCTGTTGATAGATATTCTGGCGGGCCGGGTCGGTCAGGTGGCGGCTACGGTGCGGAACCAGATATTGGCGCGCCATCTCGCCGCGACCAGTGGCGAATTGGCGGCCGATCGGGTCGTGGACGTGCTGGAGTCGGCCGGACTTACCACGCGCAGGCCACCGTGGCCAGGCATGCCGCAATTCCTTAAGGGGTGGGTTGGCGGACACCTGCGTACGGCCACCAAGCAGATCAATATGCGCCGGCCTGGCCACCGTAACAGCGCGGCCTATCATGCTCACCGGTTTCCAGAGATCAGCGTTGCGCAAGTTGAAAACCGCGTGGGGCGATTGCGGACGCTGCTGGGTCGCTTTCAGGGCGTGCACGTCAAACAGTTGTCCAGATATCTGTTTGCGATCGACCGCGATGGCGCGCAGAGGGATCACGCCTGACGCGCGTGCCTGGCTTGCAAAGCCAGGTAGCGGCGGCCGCTGCCCGCGTCTACAGAACTATGGATGCGGTCAGGTGCTTATAACCTGATGACACAATCGGCCGCATCGACGAACGTCGGTTGATGGGATGCCACGATTACCGTGCGGTCGCGCGACAGCGCCACCAGGGCATCGCGGATGATTTCCTCTGACTCCCGATCCAGCGCACTGGTTGGCTCATCGAGAATCAACAGCGCTGGACGATGGGCCAGCGCGCGGGCTAGCGCGATGCGCTGACGTTGACCACCAGACATTTGCCCGCCACGCTCACCGACTACCGTGTAGATACCGTCCGGTAGAGCGCGGACAAAATTGCTCATGTCCGTGAGCGCGAGCGCATCCCATGCGGACGCCTCATCAAGGTCCGGCGCGCCAACGACGATGTTTGCGAGGATGGTGTCGTGTAACAATACGGCGTCCTGCGGTACATAGCCGATCGCGCGCCGCCAGAGTTGCAAATCTAGCGACTCGAAGTCGACATCATCGATCAGGATGCGTCCACTTTGCGGCCGCAGCAGGCCGCAAACGAGATCGAGGATGGTGCTCTTGCCGCTGCCGGATGGCGCGAAGAGCACGGTCAGCGCCCGTGCTGGGATCTCGGCATCGAAATGCTCGAACACCCACGCGTCGCGATAGCGAAAGCCCACATCCACCAGTCGTATCGAGCGCTCGAGCCGAGGCACGACGCGCCCGTAGGGGTGTTCGCGCGCTGCTTGCGCCTCCTCAGCCGCGTGTTTTATACCCAAGTAGGCGCTCTCCTGCGTCAACACCAGCTGATGCTGACGCTGGACCTTGCTCACCAGACCTAACAGCCGCACCAATAGAAATACCAACACCATCACTTCCGAGAGGCGCAGGCCCATTTTTGTCAGCGCGATGTAAAGGCCGATGGCCGCGAGGGTCGCCAGCAGCGGCTCTTGTAGTGCGCGCAATGCTTCGGTGCTCATCACCTGTCTGCGCGTCGCCTCTTCCAGTTCACGGGTTTGGTGTTTCAATAGTTCGTCGGCCGCG
This sequence comes from Pseudomonadota bacterium, assembly GCA_031371245.1. Lineage (GTDB taxonomy): Bacteria > Pseudomonadota > Gammaproteobacteria > JADJYF01. The sequence continues at coordinate 5,956 of JANMJF010000286.1, forward strand.
CGTTCGCGGGCCATGGCCTTGAGAGGTTTGACGATGCTCAGCACGTCGGTAAGGTAGGCGAGCAGTTCGCGCAGCAAGCGCGTCTGACGTTGACCGGTGCTGCGAGCTACGCGCAGATAGGAGTGCAGCATCGTCAGCGCGAGCATGCCAAAAATCGTCGAAACGATAGTCGCTTTCCAGGAAATTATCAGCGCGACAACGATATTGACCAAGGCTTGCATAAGAAAGGCGAGACCGCGCGCGGCATATTCGAAGCCGGTTGCGGCGCGATACGCTTCACTGGCAACGGTGTTGGCAAGCGCGCCGGTGCGTTGTTTGTGGTAGTAGCGCCATTCGCTGCGGAGCAGGGCGTCGATAAAGTTGATACGCAGATCGGTTGCAACCAGGGCAACGGTATAGCCGACTTCGCGATTAGCGAGCAGGATCAGCGCGCTCTTTATTACTGTACTGACAACGATCACCAGCAGCAGCGGACCTAGCGATGGCTCAAGGTGCAACATCTCGAAGGCATCCGAGACCAACTTGCCAAGACTGCCGCCGAGCGGTTCGCCGGCGGCGAGCGACACCAGCGGTAACAAAGTGGTGAGGCTGAAGCCCTCGGCGATGCCCGCAACGATCAGCGCCAGCAGCATGACCGTTGTGCGCCATGGATAGGCGCGCATCATAATCAAGGTGGTTTGCATCGGCGGGCTTAGTCAGACCAGCGATAACAAACGCAGGTCATCATGCACCCAGCAGGATCCGGTACAAGAAGCGCGCTTGACAATGTGTGTGCGGGCCATCGAATCTTCTGAGCAAGGCATTGAAAGCGGAGATCGACGCATAATCGAAGAAAAATCCAAGCTCAAGATAATTGTATCCGTGGTAATGGCGACCGCCCCGGCGGCGGCGCCGCTGGCCGTTGCAGCAATTGAACGCGTTGCGTCTTGCCGCGACTACGCGCGCGCCGACGCCGCACCGGGATGAACATTGCGACACGCCCGTGCCGTTCGGGCACCCTCCCGCACGGGCATGGGTAATGTACGTGCTTTCGAGTTCGCCCAACAGCCGGTCAGGTGCCGAATAACAAGCCGCTGGCCGTCGCGTGTCACCGCTTACCGAATGTGCCGGGAGGCCAGTCCATGGGACGGTCGAAAGGTGCACAGCCAAACACGAAAGGAGAGTGCGAAACTCGCCGCGCGTACTGCGGCGAGTGCGGCGACGATCGCCGCAACCATCGATGCCATGAGTGGGCGCGACCGCATGCCGCTCAGCACCTGCGTGTACGACCGAGCCAGCCGCTATACTCCCAGCCCATGAATGACAGCATCTTCCTCGAACAACTGCGTGCCTTTCTCGCGCGGCCCGGCAACCAGTCGCCGCACAATCAATTCCTCGGCATGCAAATCGTCCATCTCGAACATGCCCGCGCGGTCTTGCGCGTGCCCTATGGCGAGCGGCTGGCGGGCAATGCCACCAGTGGCGTTTTGCATGGCGGGGTGATCACGACGGTGATCGACTCGGCCTGCGGGGTGTCGGTGATTGCGGCACTCGGCAAACGTATGGGCATTGCCACGCTCGATCTGCGTATCGACTACCTGAAGCCGGCGCGCCCGGGCGAGGCGGTCACGGCCGCAGCGCACTGCTACAAAGTCACGCGCAATATCTGTTTTGTGCGCGCGCTGGCCTACCATTCCGATCGCGACGACCCGATCGCCAATTGCGCGGCGAGTTTCATGATCACTTCGCTGGAGCCGGCCGGACCGGGCCTGACGGAGGACGCGCCATGAACTTCGTCGAGATCATCCACGCTGCGCGCGAAAGCCGCGACTATCGCCGCCTCGGCGAGGCCATCCCCTACATGGAAACCCTGGGCCTGAGGGTCGAAGCCTGCGAAGGCGGCGTGGTGTTGCTACTGGCGGCGGCCGAGCTGCATGTCGGCAATCCTTGGCGTCAGGCGCTGCACGGTGGACTGATCGGCGCGGTACTCGAGACCGCCGCCATCGTGCAGCTCATCCTTGAGCCCGATGTCGAGACCATGCCCAAACCCATCAATATCACTGTCGACTATCTGCGTTCGGGGCGCGTGGCCGAGACCCGTGCGCAAGCGCGCGTTACCAAGCTCGGACGGCGAGTTGCCAATGTCCACGCCCGTTGCTGGCAGGACGATGAGTCGCGGCCGATCGCGACCTTGTCCGGGCATTTCTTGCTGACGTAAAGCGCACGCTCATTCCTCCAGCAGGCTACGCAACATCCACGCGGTTTTCTCGTGCACGTCCAGACGCTGGGTCAAGAGATCCATGGTTGGCTGATCGTTAGCCTTGTCCACCGTTGGGAATAGCGCGCGCGCGGTGCGGGCGGTTGCTTCCTGAGCGGCCACCAGGTGCCGCACCATGTCCAAGGCCTTCGGCACGCCATTGACCTCAGTGATGGACGCCAGCTTGACGAATTCCTGGTAGGTGCCCGGGGCTGGAAAGCCCAGCGCGCGGATACGTTCGGCGACCAGGTCGAGCGCGGTCCATTGCTCGGTGTATTGGCCCATGAACATCAGATGCAGGGTGTTAAACATTGGCCCGGTCACATTCCAGTGAAAGTTGTGGGTCATGAGATAGAGCGTGTAGCTGTCGGCCAGCAGATGGGCGAGGCCGTCGGCGATCTTGG
>JANMJF010000333.1:0-10638 GCA_031371245.1 Pseudomonadota bacterium
CCGGGTGCGCCTTCGTCTTGAGCGCCCAGCGCCAGGGCTTTGGCATGCAGTTTGTCGACCTGGGCAGTGTCGGCGACGAACAGCGAGGTCATGTTGCCATTGCCTGGTGTAGCGGCGTTGCCATTGAAGGGCTTGATCACACACACCATGGGCGCACCGGGTGCATTGCCCCAGGCGATGAGGCGATCGTTCTGCATAGCACGCTTGGCGCCCTGCAGGGCCAGCAGTTCGTCGTAGAAATGGGCAGCCTGTTCGATATTGTTAGTGCCGAGTGTGACGTAGCCGATCATGGGCGGTTCTCCGGGTTGGGATGGTCGTAACTTGCTGCGCACGGCAAACACTGCGGCGCGCGGGCCATGATACGAAGGCCTAGCTCAGGCGTCGAGCGCGCGGACGAAGGCCGCCAAGAAAGCGGCGGGGGCTTCGGCGTGGGGCCAGTGTCCACCGCCCGCGATGGTTTCCAGGTGGTAGTGCGGAAACCAGTGCGCGATTAGCGGCAGATGCGCGCTGCTGACGCGGTCCGACAAGGCGCCGCGTATGAACCAGGCCGGGCCATCGTAATGGGCGTCGGCGGCGACCGGCAGCGGGCCAAGTATGGTGGGCATGTCGCGCGTCAAAGTTGTGAGATTGAGACGCCAGTGCGGCCGCCCCTGTTCGAACAACAGATTCTGCAGGATGAACAGGCGTACCGCAGTCTCGGGAATGGCGGCGGCCAGTGCGCGGTCGGCATCGGCGCGCCGCGCAATGGTGCTCAGATCCAGACGCTGCAAGGCATCGATGACATCGACGAAGCCGTCGGCATAGGTGACCGGCGCGATATCAACACTGACGAGCCGGCGCAGTCCGCGTGGATTATTGAGCGCCAGGGTCATCGCGGCCTTGCCGCCCATGCTGTGACCGACCAGGGTGAATTCGTCGAGACCGAGGCTTTCGATCAAGCGCCGCACGTCGGCCATCATGTCGAGATAGGTCATGGTCTGGGTATGGGGCGAGCCACCGTGATTGCGCAGGTCGACTAAGTGAAAGCGATAGTGGCAGGCCAACGCGCGGGCCACCGTGATCCAGTTACGTCCAGCGCCGAACAACCCGTGCAACACCACCACCGGCGGGCCGTCACCCACGGTTTCGACTTTCAAGTCGACCGCGCTCATCGATCAAAGCTCGCGCAGCGCGGGTGGCACACGGGCAAGATTCAGATAGCGCTGCGGCCACAAGCCCAGCAGTGCGATGTCTTCGTCGATGCCGTCCATCACCGCGTAGTCGCGAAAGCGCGCCGGCGCTACCCAGGCATATTCGGTGTGCTCGTGATTCAGCACCACCTGGCCCGCCCGCCAGCGGCGATGAAAGAGATGGATCTCGTAGATGCCGCCGTAATAGGTGTCGCGCAGCGGGCCTAAGTAGCGCAGCAGTTCGACTTGGTGACCGGCGCCGATTTCTTCAGCCATTTCGCGCAGCGCGGCGCGCTCGGCGGTTTCGCCAGCCTCGATCTTGCCGGCTGGCAGTCCCCACAGCCCCGGTCCCAGGCGCGCCTCGGCGGCACGCTTCAACAGCAGCAGTTCGCCGGCCGCGTTTTGCAATAAGTTCAGCGCATAGCGCGCCACCGGCGGCTGGCTCATGGCGCCGACAGCCACGGTGATGACGTTCGCCGTCGCTGCGAATTTACGCGCCCCTGCAAATGTAATATCCCGCGCATCAATGCCGATCCCGCTCAACTAATACCCTGGTATCTACGGCCGGAGTATACCGACAGCGTGCGCCGCCTCACCGCGCGAGCGGCCTAAAGATCATCCGGCTGCCATCCGCTATCCCCCAGTACGACTGTGGCATGCGCTACGGAATGGGCGGGACACCGCGATGCAGGGGCTCCTGAGACCGGAAATTGGCAGGCCTGACATGAATCTACGCACCTTTTTCACATGCTTGGTAACCTTGCTCTTGCCACTGTGGTCGCTGCACAGTCCGGCCAGCGACGCCGCCACATCCGAACTGGTCATCCTCAACTGGGCTGATTACATCGACCCGGACGTCATTGCCGACTTTGAAGCAAAGCATCATGCCAAGGTACGCGTGATCAATTTTGAAGACGACGACAACCGCGATCAGCTGTTACTCGCGACCAATGGCACGGGCTACGACATCGTACTGGTCAATGAGACTCACGTCGGGCTCTATCGTACCCATGGCTGGTTGGCGAAAGTGAGCGAGCTCGAAGTGCCGAATCTCAAGTATGTCGATAGTGCATGGATGGATAAGGCCGCCGACGCCCAGGGTTACGCCGTGCCCTATTTCTGGGGCACCTTGGGTATCGCCTATCGTCGCGATCTGGTGCACAAAGCACCTCAGCATTGGTCGGATCTCCTTGCACCCGCCGCCGAACTGCATGGCCGCATTGCGATGCTGAGTTCCCAGCGCGAGCTGCTCGGCGTGGCGCTCAAGGCCGCCGGGCATTCCGTCAACAGTACGGTGCACAGCGAAATCGATGGCGCGATGGCGCTGATGCTCGCCCAGAAGCCTTTTGTGCGCGCCTATCAACAGGCATTGCTGAACGAAAAATCTGAACTCGTCAGCGGCGAGGTCAGCATGCGCATGATGTACAACGGCGACGCGCTGCTGCTGCGCAAAATCAATGACAACATCGTCTACGTCGTGCCGCCCGAGGGCACGGCGCTGTGGGTCGACTACCTGACGGTCATGGCGGACGCACCCAATCCCAAGCTGGCTTATGCGTTTCTCGATTTCCTGAACGAGCCGGCCATTGCCGCCAAGAACGCCGCGTTCGTCAACTACGCGACCCCCAATCAGGCTGCCGCCAAGCTCATGCCCGCCGAGTACCGCGACAACGCGAGCATTTATCCGCCGGCCAAGACCCTGGCCAATTCGGAGCTGTTCGTACCTTTGCCACCCCGTGCCCTGAGCTACCGCAACAGCCAGTTCACGCACTTGCTACAAAACTGAAAGATCGGCGTCAGCCGCTATGAAGCTGCACGCCAAGATTCCAGCACTGGTGCTGCCACTGGTGATCGCACCGTTACTGGTGTTGGGCGCATTCGCCTATGGGAAAATTCACGACAATATGCACCAGCGGGTGGAGGCCGATGCCACTCGCGCTTTGCGCACCGTAACCAATCACTTGAAGCAGGACGTGGCTGCGGCGCGCGGCAATCTGCAGCTCTTCATGAACAATATTGTGGTTGCCAAATACGCCACCACCCCTGACGAGAACGAGCGCTATTCGTTATTGCAGAACCCGCTGCTCGAAGTTTTCAAGGCCTGTCAGAGCGCATTTCCGAGCTATTTCGAGATCCGCTTTCTGCTGCCCGACGGTTATGAAGACGCGCGCCAATCGCGTCTCAATCTCGGCAATCTATCCGACGACGAAAGCGCAAGTCCGTGGTTCAAGCGCCTGACCCGCAGCAGCGAAGCCGATTACGCCACGGTTTACGTGCATCCCGATACCCACCAGCCGGCGCTGTTTGTCGGCGCCGCCGTCAAGCGTCGCGACGCGACTACTCAAACCGGCGACGACACGCCGACGCTGCGCGGTTACCTCGGCATTACGGTCGACCTCGCTGATCTCGGTCGCGACATCGCCGAAGCGCGGATTGGTGAGTCGGGCTATCTTTTCGCCACCGACAACGACGGCCATGTGCTGTTCGGGCATGCCGGGCTGCGTCTGCCAGCCGACTTCATAACGGCAGTCCGCCGCGGCTTGGACGACGACAGCGAAGAAATCTCACTGGCATTGAACGACGCACCGACTGGCGTGCATATCCGCCGCGTGAACGACAACCTGCTGTTGTTTGCTGCCCATCCGAACTCAGACATGCAGAATCTGATCGTGCAGTCGGCGCTGGTCGTACTGTTCGGCTTGTTGTTGGTGGTGGTGGTGACCGGTGGCGGTCTGGTCACGGTTCTGGCGCGCCACATCGTGCGGCCCGTCGCGCGGCTGGGCACCGTGGCAGCTGAGATTGGCAGCGGTAACTGGGACATCGAAAGCGGTATCGAAAGCACGGACGAGATCGGCGACCTCGCGCGTGCGGTCGAGTCCATGGCGCGCAATCTCAAGGAAGCCGACGATCGCGTGCGCTTCCTCGCCTATCACGACAACCTCACCGGCCTGCCCAATCGCGCCATGTTTCGCGAATATCTGACGCGTGCGCTGTCGCAAGCCGAACGTGCCGAACAGAAGCTCGGCATTCTGTTTCTCGATATCGATGGTTTCAAGCGTATCAACGACACACTTGGTCATCAGACCGGCGACTTGTTATTGAAAGAAGTCGCGCGGCGTTTGTCTTCGCGTCTACGCGAAGAGGACATGCTGGCCCATGTCGACGAGAGTAAAAAGCCTGAAGACTTGCTCGCGCGGCTCGGTGGTGACGAGTTCATCGTGTTATTGACTTCCATACAAGACCTGCACGGCCCCGGCACGGTGGCGCGGCGCTTCATCAAGACGCTTGGCGAGACCATGATCTTGAACGGGCAGGAATGCAATATTGGCGCGAGCATCGGCATCGCCATTTATCCCGATGATGGCAGTGATGCGGGCGAGCTGATCAAACATGCCGACATCGCCATGTACCATGCCAAGAGTATTGGCAAGAATGCCTACCAGTATTTCCAATCGTCGATGAATTCCGCCGTGCTGGAGCGCGCCGCGCTCGAAGCCAAACTGCGCAAGGCCATGACCGATCACCATTTGTCCTTGCACTACCAGCCGCAGATCGATCCCTTGAGCATGCAGGTGCTCGGCCTTGAGGCCTTGCTGCGATGGACCGATCCCGAGAGCGGGCCAATTTCGCCGGGCGCCTTCATTCCGCTTGCCGAAGAGACCGGTTTGATCCTGGCCATCGGCGAGTGGGTCATCGACGAAGCCTGTCGTCAGGCGCGGCAATGGGATGCCCGCGGTCTGCCGGCGGTGCCGATTTCCGTCAACGTGTCCGGCGTGCAGTTCGAACGCCAGGATGTCGCCGAGATCGTGCGTCTGGCGGTGAGTCGTCATCACCTGCCGCCCGGTCGACTGGAGGTTGAAATCACCGAGTCGGCGATCATGCGTCATCCCGAGCGGGCGGTAGCGGCGCTCAAGTCCTTACGAGCATCGGGTGTCGGTGTCGCGCTCGATGATTTCGGCACTGGCTATTCATCGCTCAGCTATCTGCGCCGCTTTCCTATCGACACCCTCAAGATCGATCGCAGTTTCATCCTCGAGATCGACACCAACCATGAAGACGCCGAGATCGTCGCGGCCATCGTTGCGATGGCCCATACACTGGGGTTACGCGTGATCGTCGAAGGGGTAGAGACCGCAGCACAACTGCAGGTCATCGTCGCCAAACATTGCGACATCGTGCAGGGTTTCGTCTTCAGTCGACCGCTGCCGGCCAGTGAGATTCCGGCGCTGCTGAGCAGACCGTTGCGGCGCAGCGCCTGACTTACGCTCAGGTACTTCTTAGCACTCGAAACTGGGATGCATGTCGTTGGTGAGCGCGCCATCGCACCGACTCACGTGCATGCTGAGCCGATAAATAGTCACACCGTCCACCCACAGATCAAGGTCGCTCGACAGGACCGCTTCGTTGTTGTCACCTGTTCATGGCAGTCAGCGAACCCAACTAAACAGGTGTTGCTCATGAAAATCCAAGCTTACGTAAGTTTTGGCGGCCGCTGCGAAGAGGCGCTGGAGTTTTACAAAAAATCAATCGGAGCCGAAGTCACTGGCCTGATGCGCTGGAAGGACAGCCCCGATGCAGCCATGAAGCCGCCGCCGGGCTACCAGGAAAAAATCATGCATGCCGCCTTTCGCATTGGCGAAACCCAGCTGATGGCCGATGACGGCATGGGCACGCAAGAGGCCGAGTTCAAGGGTATGACGCTCGTGATCGAGGTGGCTGACGATGAGCAAGCCAAACGAATCTTCGCCGCGCTCGGTGAAGGCGGAAATGTACAAATGCCTTTGATGAAAACATTCTGGACCTCTTCGTTCGGCATGTTGACCGACAGGTTCGGCGTGCCGTGGATGGTGAATGTGGAAGCGCCAAGCCTGTGATGCGAGAGACTGGTCGCCGCCAAGAACGTGTTCGATCTGACCTCTGACGGACGCGGAAAAGACCGGGATGAGCAGCGCAACTACGCCCGCAGCAGCAAGCGGACGGACTGAAAAACCACTGGAGGATAGCCATGACCACACCCCAGCACCTTATGCCCGCCAGCGAACTGGCGAAGATGAACGGCGTACGCTTCCCAAACGAAAGCGACGAATATCGGCGCGCGCGCAACGCACTCCTTGCCGAGGAAATCGAACTGCGGCGCCACATCGAGCGGGTGGCAGAGCAGCGCCGCGCTTTGCCGGCAGGCGGCACAGTGCCCAAAAATTATGCTTTCGTCGGCGAGAATGGCCCAAGCGACTTCGCTGAACTGTTTGGCGACAAACAAACGCTTGCGATCTACAGCTACATGTACGGGCCAACGCGCGCGCAGCCATGCCCGATGTGTACGTCGCTGATGTCGGCTTGGGACGGCGAAGCGCTCGACGTTGATCAGCGCATCGCGCTGGTGATGGTGGCGCGCTCCCCGATTCAGCGCTTGCGGGCGGTAAAAGAGGCGCGCGGCTGGCGCAACCTCAAGTTGTACTCGGACGTCGAAGGCGACTACACCCGCGACTATGTGAGCGTCGACGACGCGGATATGCCGGCGTTCAACGTGTTCACGCGGCAGGGTGGCGCAATCCGCCACTTCTGGAGCGGTGAGATGGGCGGCGCTACCGCCGACCCCGGACAGGACCCGCGCGGCGCTCCTGACCTGATGCCGCTGTGGACGATTCTCGACAGCACCCCTGAAGGGCGCGGGGCCGATTGGTATCCGAAGTTGAGTTATGGCAATGAGTGAACATTCCGAGGTGGGCTGATGAGGAACGTAGCGTTTTGCTGCCGGAGACTGACTCGCTCTCAGGCGCTTCTCACCACGTCGACGCGCGCGTCAAAGGCATTGCTGCCAAAGGCGCGATCGCTCAGCCCGTCGGGGGTCAAGGCATTGGCTGAGGAGCCATTGAGCGTGACTGACGGCCACCAGTTGAAGGCCATGTAGACCACGCCGGCGGCGGTATCGTCCGACACCCGCGCAATCGCTTCCACTTCACCGAGCGCGTTGAACATGCGTACCCGATCACCGCCGGCGATGGCGCGCGCGGCGGCGTCGCGTGGATTGATTTGAATCTCGGGGCGGTGCTTGCGCGTGCCGGCGTGAGGCAGATTCACGTAGCCTGAATTGAGAAAGTGACTGGTCTTGGCCGAGATCAGTCGCAAGGGCGGTGCCGCCTGCGCGTCGGCAAGCGGCACATAGTTCGGCAGCGGGTCGTACCCGGCCGCCGCCAGTGTTTGCGAATAGAACTCGCATTTGCCGCTGGGGGTGGTGAAGCCGCCTTCGGCACGCGGCCGCCAATCCGCTGGCAATGTGAGTGGTGCCCAGCCGCGCGCCAGCAGAGATTCAAAACTGATGCCTTCGAGATAGCGGTGACCACTGCTGAGCAATTGGCGGATACGGTCTTCGTCACTGGTATGCAGATAGGCGTCCTCGAAGCCCATCGCGCGGGACAGGCGACGAAACAATTCGCTGTTGGCCACCGCTTCGCCGCGCGGCGCGATAGCGGGCGGATTCAAGGCCAGGTAGGTCTGGCCCCAGGAGCCCATCAATTCCCAGTGTTCGAACTGCGTAGTGGCCGGCAAGACGATGTCGGCATAGCGCGCGGTATCGGTCATGAACTGCTCGTGCACAACCGTGAACAAATCCTCGCGCATGAGCCCTTCGATGATCAGGTTCTGATTGGGCAAGGTCACGACCGGATTGAGGTTGTAGACCAACAGCCAAGTGACGGGTGGCGCCATGTCGCTGCGCGTGAGTACTTGACCGAGCTGGGCGAGATGGACGGTGCGTGCGGGCTTGGCTAGCGAGGCGGGCGCCAGCACTGCGCTGTAATCCAAAGCTGTATGGAACAGATCGCCGGTGAAATGGCTGACACCACCGCCCAGTTCACGCCAGGCGCCGGTCAGGGCCGGCAGACAGGACACCGCACGGAAGCCCAGACTGCCATTCGAATAGCGTTCCATGCCGACCATCAGTCGCAGCGCGGCTGGACGCGTGGTGGCGTAGTCGCGCGCGAGCTTTTCGATGTCGCTCGCAGCCAGACCGGTGATCTCAGCAACCTTGGCCGGCGGATAGTCCTTGACCCGTTCGCACAATTGTTCGAAGCCCAAGGTGTAGTGCGCGATGTAATCGGCGTCGTGCAGCTCATCGCGAATGATCACGTGCATCACGTGCATCATGCCGAGCGCGAGCGCCGCATCGGTCGCCGGGGCCAGTTGCACATGCCAGTCGGCATGGGCGGCGGTCGGTGTGCGCACCGGATCGATGACAACTATCTTGGCGCCGCGATGGCGCGCCGCGCGTATCGCGCCACTCCACAAATGCACATTGGTGGCGACGGTATTGGTGCCCCAGATCAGAATCAAGCGGCTGTGCACCAGATCCTCGGGCAGTAGTGCAGTGCCGGCGCCGATGCTGGATGCGACGGCATCGTAGGCGACGTTGCCACAGATCTGTCGGTCAACGTCGGTGGCGCCTAGGCGCGCGAAGAACGGGTCACCCGCATAGCGTTGCAGCATGCCGATGGTGCCGGCAAAATTGCAGGGCATCGCGCATAGCGGGCCATGTTGTGCGATGTCGCCCTTGAGACGCGTGACGATTTGGCTGAGGGCCTCATCCCAGCTGATGCGGGTAAAACTGCCACTGCCCTTGGCGCCGCTGCGTCGTAAGGGATGCAGAACGCGCTGTGGGCTGTAGACGCGGTCGGGATAGCGCTTGAGCTTGGCGCACAGTGCGCCCTGGGTAAAAGGATGATCTTGTGTGCCGTGGACCTGGCTCGCGCGGCCATCATCGTCGACCGTGACCTGCCAGGCGCAGGTGTCAGGACAATCGTGGGGACAGGCACCATGGACTTGCTTCATCGTGTTTGCTCGCGGCTGGCGTACCGGCATGATGCGCCCCTTGGCTATCGCGCTCCAAGTAGCGGCGCGAGGCACCGATGGCTACTTTCGCCAGGCAGGCATTTGTGCTCAAGTTTCGCCGTCACAGGCAGGCGCAGATCGATGCTGGGCCGCGCAATGGCGGGGGATGAATCAAGTGTTTGAAGATCCGCAGGGGCGCCATCTTGCGCGCGCGCAGGTCATCGAAGCAAAACCATAACAGCAAGACAGTCAAGGACAATCCATGAGCAATGGCAGCTTACGCATCGAACGGGACGGCCCGCTAGGCTATGTCGTGCTCGACAATCAGGCGCGGCGCAATGCCATTAGCGCCGCGATGTGGCGCGCCTTGCCAAGCGCACTCGCTGAACTGGGCGCCGATCCGACGGTGCGCTGTATTGTTGTGCGCGGTGCGGGCGAAGTGGCCTTAGCCGCCGGCGCCGATATCTCAGAGTTCGAGAACAATCGCGCCAGCGACGACGCGGTACGTAGTTATGAGGCCGCCACCGCAGCGGCACATCACGCGCTTGAGAACACTTTGAAGCCCGTCATCGCGCAGATTCAAGGCTTCTGCATCGGTGGTGGCCTGGCGGTGGCCTTGAGTTGCGACCTGCGCTATTGCGCCGACGACAGCCAGTTCGCCATCCCGGCCGCACGCCTCGGTCTAGGTTACGGTCTGCACGGACATCGCCGTCTGGTGGCCACAGTGGGCCATGCCGCCGCGCGCGAGATCATGTTCAGTGCGCGGCGCTACGATGCAGTGGCGGCACACGAACTCGGCCTGGTCAATCGTGTCTTGCCGGTAGCGAAACTCGATGCCTATGTGCGCGCACTGGCCGCTGATCTCGCCGCCAACGCGCCACTCACTCAAGCCGCGTCCAAGGCCGCCATCAATGCGACGCTTGCCGAGCACGGTGATTTCAAGCAGTGCGAGGCGCTGATTGCACGCTGCATGCGCAGTGCCGATTATCGCGAAGGGCGCACGGCATTTATGGAAAAGCGTCAACCGAAGTTCGAAGGGCGCTGAGCTTGGCGCCTGTGGGTCCGACTTCAGTCGGACATTTCTCGCAGGGCGTATTCCATTCAGCCCGCGTGCGGGGCGAGCGGGTAAGAATGCGACTCAGAACTTTGGCTCTTGCCACCACGGAAAGAAATCTGGCAGGTCGTGACTGACCTTGCCGGGGAACTTCGGCGCGCGTTTTTCGAGAAACGAACTCACGCCTTCTTTCGCATCGGCGGTTTGGCCCAGCGCGTAGATACCACGCGAGTCAATGCGATGGGCGGCCATCGGGTGATCCTCGCTCAGCATGCGCCACATCATGTGGCGGATGAGGGTGACCGAGATGGCCGAGGTGTTCGCGACGATTTCCGTAGCGATCGCCAGCGCACGCGGCAAGAGATCTTCTGGCGCCAGCACTTCCTTCACCAAACGACCCTGCAAGGCTTCGGCGGCGGGGAATACGCGACCCGAATAGGACCATTCCAAGGCCTGCGAGATGCCGACAATGCGCGGCAGGAACCAGCTTGAGCAGGCTTCCGGCACGATGCCACGGCGGGCGAACACGAAACCGAAACGGGCGTCGCTGGACGCGAGGCGGATGTCCATCGGCAAGGTCATGGTCAC
>JANMJF010000369.1:0-1621 GCA_031371245.1 Pseudomonadota bacterium
GCCGTGCACTGCCTACTGCCATTGCATGAGGAAGGCCGCGATATCGCGAATATCGCGCTCGTCCTGCGCATTCAGCGGCTCAGGAAACGGCGCCGGCATGGGTGCACGCGGCTTCTTGATGAAGGCGACCAGCTCAGCCTCGGTCATCTTGTTCTTGACCTTGGTTAGATCGATCGGCCGCCAAGCTTTACCATCGGCACCATGGCAAGCGCCGCACAGACCGAAAAAGAGATCGCGGCCGTGGGTTATATCGGCCTTCTGCGTCGCCGCTTCCTTGGCCAATACCGCAGCAGGCAGGGCCATCACCACGATGCTCGGGCGGCCGACCGCGCCGAACAGGCTGCGCGAAACATTGCCGGACGTGAAGGCGACATACTGCGTGCCACGCGTTTCGTAGGTAATGACACCGCCCGACAGCGAGCCACCGGTGGCGACGCTCTTGAGCACCTTGCCGTTATCGCTGTCGAAGACGAAAAAGTTGCCGGCATTGTCGCCACCCATGACGATGCCGCCGGCGGTCGGCGTGATGCCGGATAACACGGCGGCGTCAGCGTGGTATTGCCACGCTACCTTGCCGGTATCGGCGTCGAGCGCGGTGAACCAGCCGCTGGCCGTGCCGATGCCGCTCCAGCTGCCGCCGTAGTTGGCGCCGCCTGCGAGCGGCTTGGTCCCCGATTCGCGGATGAACATCGAACAGTAATCGAGTGCGCCGACGAACAGGCGATTGCGCTCCGGATCGAAAGCCGGGCCATTCCATTCCACGCCGCCGGACACACCGGGGCAGGCTTTCACCCCTTCTTCGGTCGGTTGTGGCGGATTCTTGTCCACCGTCGTGACGGCGGTTTTGGCGACCAGCTTGTGGGTGGTGCGATCAACGATGTGCACATAGCCGTCCTTGCCACCGGCCGCGACCATCGCTTGGTGCGCGCTGTTGCGATAGAGCACCGGCGCGGACGCGAGGTCATGATCAAGACCATCGTTGGGCGCGAGTTGATACCACCACTTCAGTTTTCCCGTGCGCGCATCCAGCACCAGTACGCTGTTGGTGTAGAGGTTGGCACCGGGTCGGTCACCGGGCGCAAAATCCGGCACCGGGTTGCCGATCGGAATGAAGAGTTCGGCAGTGCCGGCATCAAGCGCGAAATGTGACCAGGTGCCGCCACCGCCGCTGCCGTTGTTCCACACCGTGTTCTGCCAGGTCTCCGAGCCCGGCTCGCCCGGCAATGGCACGCTGTAGAAGCGCCAGACCTCGCGGCCGGTGTCGGCGTCGTAGGCCATGATGCGACCACGCACGCCAAACTCGGACGCCGCCGTGCCGACGATCACCAGACCGTTCCAGGCCAAGGGCGCGCCGGACACGAGCTCACCAATGGCGGGATCACCCACGACGTTGGACCACACTTCCGCGCCGGTCGCGGCGTCGAGCGCGATTACGCGACCGTCGCCAGTGCCGCGATAAAGGCGACCAGCGTAGTAGGCGACGCCGCGATTGACCGGGAAGGGCGTGCGCTTGTCGGCGCGATAGCTGCGCCGCCACTTGACTGCGCAGGTGGCCGGATCGAGAGCGATGGTGTCGGTGATCGTCGTCGCGTACATGACGTCGCCGATCACGATAAGGCCG
>JANMJF010000371.1:0-2687 GCA_031371245.1 Pseudomonadota bacterium
GAGAAGCGATTGGTCGCCGACTACAAGGCGAAGTTCGCGAACCCCTACCAGGCCGCCGCGCGCGGCTACGTCGACGACGTCATCGAGCCGCACCGCACGCGGCCGCTGCTGATCCAGGCGCTCGAACTGCTGCGCAGCAAGCGCGACAGCAACCCGCCGAAGAAGCACGGCAACATCCCGCTGTAGCGCGCGGTCACCGCAGTCGTCACTGCCGGCGTCACTGCCGCCGTCGCACCACGCACTGCACCAGGTTCGGCTGCACGACGAACTCGAGTGGCGCGTTGCCGTTTTTCGCCAAGGCGGCGCGCGCGGTGGCGATGCCGACGCCGAACCGTTGCACGAAGCCGAGCACCTTCATCCTACTTTCCGCAGAATAGGGAGGCGCTCTCCGCCGACCGTGCCGTGTTTCACGTTTGATAGGCCTTTCGGCTGACATGGAGAAGATGAAGGAGCTTGTTGGCGACAGGCGACAGTGGGTCGCAGAAGGCCTTGACGATAGCGCCTGCGCTGTCGAGGAGGTCAGTCCTGCGGATGCCTTCGAAGGCCTGCAGAATGCCGTCGCAGGTTGGCGCCTGGCACGGGCGTCCCTCCGGATAGAGGGGGATCGCTTCGATGCCATCGCGGGCCATTGCTCGTCTTGCTTCTCGTTCGATCAGCGCAAAGACAAGGATCGCGAGGAAGTACAGAAACAGGAGCGCGGCCACTCGCTCGGGCTTCTTGAGAAACACTGGAGCGACCGCCAGGACCGACTTCAGTTGTTCGTTGCGCTTCTCGAGAAATGGCTGGTACTTGTAGACGGCGAGCAACTCTTTCGGGGTGAGCTGCGTGTTGTTGGTGACCATCGCGAACAACCCGTCGCACTTGGCGTCGGCGACGATGGCGGTGGCGACTTCGGAGACGTCGAAGAGGATCACCGGGATGTCGATGCGGCGGTACTTGGTGTCCTTGCCAGGTTTGCCGGGACTCGCCTGCTTGAAGTCGTGCACTCCGACCTCGCGGATTTGCACACGCAGCCAGAGTTGCGCGCCTTCGTCTTGCACGACTTTGTCGGCCGCCTTCTGCGCCGCTTCGACAGAGCGGAACTGGTGCGCGCCGGTGCGCTGCTCGAGGTTCTCGATTCGCATCCTGGCCCTGGCCATGCGGTCGCTGCGACGCTTCTCGTCGATGCTGGCCTTCACGGAGCTGCGATACCACACGATGCGGTAGCCCTCGACCGACTTGGTGTCAGGCTCGAAGGCGTCATGCACGCGATCCGGCTTGTCGCTGTTGTAGTCCGGCTTGCGGCGGACTTCTTGCCACGGGATCGCGTGATCTTGAATGTAGGCGCGGAAGACATCGTCCTCCTGCCGCGACCTTGGCAGCACAGTCAGGAAGACGCCACCTTTCCCCGCAACGAAGCCCATGTTCTCGCGGGTGCAGAGCTTCGAGTCGGCGACATAGAAAAAGTCAGGGCGCCCGGCAATCGCTCGGATTGTTTCCCAGGCCTCGATGTGCGTCTTGTCGTCGCTCTTGTTGCCGTCGTACGTCTTGTAGTGCACAGGCACAGCACCGTCGGCGCTGACCACCAAGGCATACACCAGCTGCTTGAGGTCCGGGCGGTGGTCCTTGTTGTGCCCAAAGGTGATCAGCGGTGGGCGGCTGAGCGCGGCCTTGTCCTTCTGCCCGTCGTAGGCACCACTGAAGGTCACCGTCGTGGTGTCGCTGTGCACTTGCGAGACGTCGATGGAAAACTCCTTCACCGCACGCATCACGACCGCCGTCATCAGCGACGCCGGGTCCGTTCCGTAGAGTCGATCCAGCGCGCGACCGATCCGGTCATCGTTGAACAACGCCACGTCGCCGTCATCGAGCCCGACGTGCCCCACGATCCGCCGCTCCAGCCAACTGCGCACGGCGTAGAGTGGCTCTCGCGATGTCAGGATGTTGGCCACCATCACGCTCAACGCCTTGCCGTGAGCCAGGGCGATGCGTCGTCCGCGCTTACGTTCCGGGACGTGCGTCGCCAGCAGCTCGTCGAGCCCGAGACGATCGAAGAAGTGCTGCACCACGGGCAAAGGGCCGATCTCGCGGCTGCGGTGGGAAAGGTCGTCGAGTTCGTGACTTGGCATGTGCGGTTCGACCTCGCAAACGAGGCCGATGGAGGTTCTGCACTGCCGCCTATCCAACGTCAACATCGCAATTTGCTCCAATCTGCATCACAAACCCACGGCCGTCATAAATCGTGTGTCACTCAATTTGTGAGCATTCCGAGGCCAAAACCTTTCTTCCGATTCCAGGCTGCGTGACAAACCACTGAATCCGAGACACCGTCGTGCCGATCTCCAAGAACAACCATGCGCCCGTGCAGCCGCTTGCTCCATCTCGGCAACAGGAGGCGTCATGCTCGCGCCTCGCGACCGAGAAACCCCCACGGCTATTCTGCGGAAAGTAGGATGTACCCAGCATCGACGGCTGGAAAGTGCTCGCCCCTGCGGTGCTCTACGCCAGGCTCGGTGCGAGCGAATGGGGCTGGGTGTACCGCGCCAAGCATGCAGCTCTTGGAGTGGACGTTGCTGTCAGGTGCCTCAACCCGATCCTGTTTGGATCTGATGAGCAATTCAGACTCCAGTTTCAAGAGGCAATGGGGATGGTTGCCCGTGTCGTGCACGCGAACCTAGTTTCGCTTTACGATGTGCAAAGCACGCACG
>JANMJF010000406.1:0-1550 GCA_031371245.1 Pseudomonadota bacterium
ATCACTCCATCGCGATCGGCGTAACTCATGTGCTTTCTCCTGCGTCCGAATTTCAAGCCAAGACAGTGGTCCAGATCTGCCGAACTTCCTGGCGCTGGGCTTGAAACTGCCGCGCGTCGACCAGCCCGTCCTGCTGTTGCAAGGCGCAGCGATGCAGCGCGGCACGATAAGCAAAATAGGCATCGTGCAGGCCGCGGCACAGCGCGGCCGGCAGCAAACCCAGGTCAGCGATAGTCTCGAGGAGTCGCAGATTGTCGGTCCAGATGAGCAGCAGCGGATACGCGTCCGCCCACCGAAGGACGGCGTATTGCACCATAAATTCAATATCAGTAATACCTCCGAGCCCGTGCTTCAAGTCGAAGCTGCGCTCGTCGCCGCGGTCGAGCTCCTTGCCCATGCGCGTGCGCATCTCAGTGATCTCGTGCTTGAGCGTAATAACATCGCGTGGCTGCGCCAGGACACGCGCACGGATGTCGCTGAAGCGTTGGGCCAGGCGGGTGTCGCCGGCAATGGCGCGCGCCCGCACCAGTGCCTGGTGTTCCCACACCCAGGCCTCGCGGCGCTGATAGTCACCGAAAGCATCGCAGTGGCTGACCAGTTGGCCAGCCGCGCCACTCGGTCGCAAGCGGGTGTCGATTTCATAGGTCGCACCGGATGGCGTAACCGTGCTGAGGAGGTGGATGAGGCGCTGCACCAGGCGGCTGAAGAACACATTATTTTCGATCACCCGCTCGCCATCGGTGCGCTGCTCCTCGCCCGTGCTGTCGTGCAGGAACACGAGATCGAGATCTGAACCATAGCCGAGTTCCCAGCCGCCAAGTTTGCCGTAGCCGATCACGCTCACGTTGGCGGTGCGTCGCAGGCCGTTCTCGACACAACCCGGTGTGCCATAGCGCGCCACCAGATCGTGCCACGCCAGGCGCAGCGCACTGCCCACACAAGCCTCGGCGATATAGGTCAGCTGGTTGCTGACCTCAGCGATCGGAAACTTACCGGTGATATCACTCGCTGCGACGCGCAGCACCTGGCTGTTCTTGAAACCGCGCAGTGTCTCCATTGCCACTTCCAGATCTTCAGCCGCGCCGAGTTGTTGGTGCAGCAGCGCACGCAGGTGGGCCTGATCCGGTGGTGCATACAACACCCGCACATCGAGCAGCTCATCGAGCAGGATCGGATAGCGGGTGATCTGCTGGGCTATCCAGGCGCTGGCCGCGAACAGATCGATGAGGCGCGCCAGCGCGTCGGGATGGTCGGCCAGGAAGGCCAAGTAGACGCTGCGCCCGGCGATGGCGCGCAGCAGCGCCGCCACGCGCCGCACCGTCTCGTCCAGCACGCCCCACGTACAGATCAGCTCAAGCAGCACCGGCATGATGCGATCGAGCCGCACACGGCTGTGCTGGCTCAAGCGTGACTGGAAGCGCTCGGATTTCAGATCGCGCACCACCTCGGTCAGCAGCGCAGGATCGTGGCGCCCACAACCGGCGAGGCGGGCCGGCAGCGCCTCTTCGTTCGCGTGCTGCCACAGCTCCTGCCACGTGGTCGCGGCGGCC
>JANMJF010000423.1:0-1612 GCA_031371245.1 Pseudomonadota bacterium
CGTGCGGTGGCGTTGCTGGTGGGTTGATAGTCGATGGTCGCACCGTACCGTAGGCGCAAGGGGTAGCCGGTCAGCCAGGTGCAGGTGTTGACCGCCGTTTGTCCACCATCATCACCGCCGAGTGGCAGTAGCGCGGCGCGCCCGCTGCGATTTAATTCATCGACGATTTCGCACAGCAACGCCAGCGCCGGATCGCGTGGTGCCGGCAGGGCGCTCGGTGCGAAGGCCAGCATGCTGTAGCGTGCGACGCGCAGACTGGCGACCAGCGCTGCAATCTTGTTGGCGCTCAAGCCGCCGGCGCGGGCCACGGTCAGCGTCGGTTGCTTGAGTGCGGCCAATACTGCGCGCAAGACATCGACAATAGCTGCGCTGGAACATTTGAGCGCAGCGCAGTCGCTGACCATCGCACCCGGCGGCGTGGCGCCGAGATAGACAATGCGGCGCGCGGCGAGGGTCTCGGCATCCAGGGCCTGGGCGGGACGCAGACAGCGGCGCGTGAGGTTCTCATAACGATCGGCGAGATCGATCCCGATCAGCACCACCAGATCGGCACGATTACGCAACTCCGACAGCGTCGCCGCATACCAGCCACGGGTTTGCAGCAGCCGTGTCATGGCGGCCAGCGTTTCGCCGTGGGCGTGGTCGAGGGTGGCGCCACAGCGTTCAGCCAAATCGACAGCGGCGCGCATGCCATCGACATCGGTGGCGAGTCCACCGAACAAAGGCTGGCGCGCGCGCCGCAGAAGACGCGCCGCTGCGCGCACGGCATTGTCCAAGCTGGTCTCGCGACCGGCCATGCGCGGTGTCGGCGCGAGAGGTGCGCGCGCGAAGTCGACGGCTGCGCGCCGGCAGCCGTTACTTGGAATGGCAAAACTCAGAGTGGTTAGTCGTGTGAGTACGAGGTCATCGCACAGCAGCGCGCAGAACGGGCATACGGCTGCGGGTGGTGTGAGTCGCGACCTGCTATCGATGGCTGGCTGGCTTGCGCCCACGCTGTGGAATCCCGCTTGACTGACACCGTTCGTGTTAGCGATGTCCACGCTTGCCGCGGCGCTGGACGCTCTGCGCAGGCAAAACTAACACAGCTCGCCATGACGCTCTAGATTCTTTGCGGCTAACGTCGCGCGTGATCCAGGGTGAGTCGCGCAGCGCTGTCGGAACATTCGTTTCACGCCCTATAATCCCGGCACATTCCAACGCAGCTCGATCGATGGCGATAGCATCGCGCACCGCGCGCATTGAAGCACCGGCACGTCTGCATCTCGGCTTTCTCGATCCGAGCGCCAGTCGCGGGCGCCGTTTCGGCGGCATCGGTCTGGCTTTGGACAACATTGCGACGGTCGTCAATGCGGCACCGTATGCTGAGCTCGAAGTGCGCGGCGTGGCGTGCGAACGTGCACGTCAGCACGCGCTCGCGGTGATTGCGCAGTATGGCTTGCACAGCGGTTTGCGTATCGACATCGAGCAGGCCATACCCGCCCACGTGGGTCTGGGTTCGGGTACGCAGCTGGCACTCGCTGTCGCCAGCGCGGTACTCGAGGCCAGTGCTAGATCGGTGCGCGTGGCGGAACTCGCGACCTTGCTCGGACGTGGCCAGCGCTCGGGCATCGGC
>JANMJF010000429.1:0-2021 GCA_031371245.1 Pseudomonadota bacterium
GGCAAGAAATAATTGTACCGATGACTGTCGGAACCAACGAACGTCGCGCTGCCGGCGGCCCCAGATTGCTCTGCATTTTGACTCATGTTGCCCTCACTCGTCCGATCGCCAAAAGAAAGCCAAGCCAATTCTATTTTTTAGCCGGCGTAAATTTATCTAGGTGAATATTGTCCGCATCGACACCAATTTTCTGCAGCACCGGCAACACCGCGTCGACCATCGGCGGCGGGCCACACACATAGGCCTGCAGGCTGCGATCACGCCCCACCTCGGCGTAATCGCGCGCCAGTACTTCGTGGATCAAGCCCGTTGCGCCCTGCCATTGGCTATCCGCCGTCTGGGCGGACAAGGCCGGAATAAAAGCGAAATCCTTGAGCTTGGCGCCGAGCGCAGCCACTTCATCGAGATAGAACAAATCCTGTTGGGTGCGCGCGCCGTAATACAGACGCACAGCCGTCTCACTGCCGCTCTCGACCAAGTCGTTTAAGATTGACCACAGCGGCGCCATACCCGAACCGCCGCCGACCAGCAGTGTCGGTCCGCTGTGATTCTTATTGCGAAAGCTGGTACCAAACGGACCTTCGAGTTCGACGCGGTCGCCTAGCTTCAAATGATGGGCGAGCTGCTCGGAGAACGCCCCATCGGGGTAAATCTTGATAATGAAGGACAAGGTCGCGGTAATACTCGGCGAATTGGCCATCGAATAGGAGCGCTTGACGCCGCTGCCGGCCAGCGCGATTTCAACGAACTGGCCGGCATGAAAGGCCATCGGTTCATCTAATGTCACATCGAATCTGCGCATGTCCTGGGTGAGTGCATCGATGGCGCTGATGCAACCGCCGATCTGTCTGGCGGGGATCCAGCTCGCCAGCATTTCTTCGTCGTAATTGAGCAGCTCGATTTCCAGATCGCTGCTGGCGTACAGACGGCACAGCAGCACCTTGCCTTCACTTTGTTCCGACTCGGACAGGGCGAAGGTCGAGAAATCACCGTGTTCAGCATCACCATCCAACAGCACCGATTTACACGACGAACATTGCCCTTCCTTACAACCGTGCATGAGCGTGATGCCCTGGCGGAAGGCGGCCTGCAAGACGGTTTCGTCCTCGTTAACAACCATGTCGACGCCGATGGGTTCCAGTCGCACGGAGTAGCTCATAAGACGGCGGAATGCTTCTGCCGGCGAGGTGCCCGGCGTGATTGGAATGTCGCCCGGGTGCGGCTGGCGGCGCTAGTCAGCGCTACCAGCCTTGCCCAGGTGTCGTCAAATAGGCTTACAGGTAAAGCCTGCGCGGTAATCCGCAATATGCTTCTCTCGATCGGCCGGTGACATCGCGCGCAGATCGAGTAGCGGGCTGCGCACCGGCAGCCCGCGGAAGTGATCGAGCGTCCACATCTTGCTGTCCTCGAAATGCAAATGCGGCTGCTGGATCACCGTACGGCCATCCGAACGCACAAAGCCGAGATCCTTGACGACGTCGGCAAGATCCCAACCGTGGTAGCACTCTTCCCATTGACGGCGGCCGCTGAAACGACCCATCGCTGGTGTCGCGCGACCGTTGTATTCCGGCGCGAAGGCCACCTTATGCGTCCAGCGACACACTTCCGAGCAATAGGTATAGAGCTCGCCGTCGACCTCGTCGACACAAAAATCTTCGCGGATCAGCGCCGGTACATTGCAGCTCCAGCAGCGATGCGGGTAGACATAACCCGAATCGAGATACATGAGCGGCGGCTGCTTGGGCAGACTGGCCTTGCGGTAATTTTCCCAATAGGTACCGAACTCGTTGTACCAGCCCGGGTACTTGGCTTCAAACCAGTCGAAATCCTTTTCGACCATGCCATCGATACGCCAGAAGGCGACCGGCCAGCCGAACGAAAAGAACTGCGCAACCTTGTGCACGTAGTTGCCCTTGACGATGCGGTTCCACGCCGCTTCGACGTCGTCGTGATGGATCTTCACGCCGTATTTTTCGAGCGGCAGCATATAGGTGCGGTAGTAATCGTCGAAAATCCAGCGG
>JANMJF010000442.1:0-4295 GCA_031371245.1 Pseudomonadota bacterium
TGGCGCCCAATCGAGAACTGCCAGTCGCGGAGCATCAAGGTGGCGGGTAATGGTATTTATGACCGCACCGAGTTCGACCGTGTTGGGATCGACGACGTTGGCGACCCAGCCGAGCAGCGGCAGGCCGGCTTCGATGATGGCCCGCGCGCTCAACACCGCGTGGTTGATGCAGCCCAAGCGGATGCCGACGACCAACAGCACCGGTAGTCGCAGCAGCCGGGCGATATCTTCTATCCACAACGACTCACCGAGCGGCACGCACCAGCCGCCCACGCCCTCCACGACCACCGCGTCGGCGCGGCTTTGACAAGACCGGAATGCTTCTTCGATGACGTCAAGGTCGATGGGCGTCTTGGCTAGTCGCGCCGCGATATCGGGCGAACAGGCTGGAGTGAAAAGATAAGGGTTTACATAACGACGCGGAATGGCGACGTTGGAGGCAGCCACCAGTGCCTTGACGTCGTCGTGCATGAGCAAGCCGTTGGTGCGCGTTGCGCCGGTCGCGACGGGTTTCATGCCCGTGGCGCTGATACCCGCTTGGGACATCGCTTCGAGCAAGGCACAGCTGACTCGTGTTTTACCGCAACCCGTATCGGTGCCGGTGACGAACAGGGACAGGCTCATCGACGTCGCAGCTTGGCGAGAGGAAAAGTGTGCACGTCCTGGGGTTGCCGGCGGCGACCCTCGACAGCCCAGGCATGACCATAGACCACTTCATAGGTCGCTGGCAGTTTGCCGTCGGCCTGACGCTCGAACTCATAAGCGGCTTGCAGGGCGACCAAAGTGCGGCGCCCGTACATGCCGCGGGCTCGTTCGTTGTTGCTGTTGGACGCCCCAATTCCTTTCAGATCACGCATCAAAGTCATAACGTCCTCGTAGGGCACGCTCAGGTACTCGGTCTCCATGACCGGATCGCCAAAGCCGGCGCGACCCAGCGTATCGCCGATGTCGTGCATATCCAAGAACTGGTTGACATGCGGCGCGCTGGAAATTGTCGACCAGGCCTTGCGCAATTCGCGCAGCGTGTCGGGACCGAGCGTGGTAAACATGAACAAGCCCGCCGTCTGCAGACTGCGCCGCACTTGGCTGAAGGCGCCGAGCAGATCTGGGCACCACTGCAGCGCGAGGCTGGAAAATACCAGCTGGAAGGCACCCTCTCTGAATGGCAAGTGCTCGATATCTGCAGCGACGAAGCGCTGGCGGGAGAAAAGTCTGCGTTCCTGTTTGCGCGCTTGGTGCAACATGGCCGGTGCAAGGTCGCATTGCACCACTCGTGCGCGCTTGTAGCGCGTCGCGAGTGCACGAGCGCAGCGACCCGTACCTGAGCCAATGTCGAGGATAGTCGACGGTTGGAGTGCCACGTAATCGAGGCGCTCGAGCGCACGGGCCGCGACTTCGCGTTGCAGAAAATCGTGGCGGTCATAACTCTGCGCGGCACGATCGAAGCTTTCTGCGACGCGGCGTTTGTCCAAGGTTGAGACTGGCGTCATGTTCATCTGGACATGGCGTTTGCGAGTGCGCGGGTGAAGAGATCAATGTGCTCGTCAGTGTGGTCGTGAGTGAGGGTGATGCGCAGTCGCGCTGTTCCTTCGGGAACCGTTGGTGGCCGTATCGCACGGACGTAGAAACTGGCTTCGTGCAAGGAACGTGCGATCGCTAACGCGCGGGCGTCATCACCAATCATGATTGGCTGGATCGGCGAGGAACTGGCTGTGAGGGGAATTTCTAGCGCCGCTGCTCGGTCACGAAAATACTGCACGCGGGTCTGGAGTTTGCGCGCGCGCGATGGCGATTCGCGCATAACAGCGAGGGCCTCGAGGGCCGCAGCAGCGCATACCGGTGGCAACGCGGTGTCATAGATATATGTGCGTGCACGTTGCACGAGGAATTCACAGACGGCGGCATTAGCCAGCACCACACCACCCACTGAACCGAGAGTTTTGCCCAGCGTGATCATGGTCACCAGCGCCGCGCGCCGCGCGGGCGACAGAGCGGCAGCCGCGCCCCGACCATCATTGAGTACACCGAAACCGTGGGCATCGTCGAGATAAAGTATCGCGCCATGCTCGGCGCAGGCGGCGTCCAGCGCAGTCAGTGGTGCGAGATCACCGTCCATGCTGAAAACCGACTCGCTAATGATCCATCGCAGATCGTTTTCTGCTTCCTGCAACAAAGTCGTAGCACGCTGGTGATCCGCGTGGGGATAGCGACGGTGATGAGCGCCGCTGGCGAGCACACCGTCGATCAATGATGCGTGATTCAAACGATCGTGCAGCAGTAGATCGCGCGAGGTGGTTAGCGCAGTTAGGGCGCCTAGATTCGCGAGATATCCCGACGAGAAAAGTAGCGCGGATTCCATGCCTGTATAGGCTGCAAGCTCGCGTTCAAGTTCGGCATGCAGACTCGAACGCCCGGATAACAAAGCCGCGCTACCACTACCGAAGCCGTGCTGCTCTAGCTCCGCATGAACACGTGCAACTACGCGCGGATGGGCCGCGAGGCCGAGATAGTCGTTACTGGTAAAATTGATCAGCGCGCGGCCGTCGAGGGTAATAGCGACGCGCTGGGCGCTGCTACGCTCGTCTAACTGTCGGGCGCGATGGGCGACACGTGCAGTGTGCAAGCCATTTGTTATGCGCGCGGCGAACATGTCGGACACCGACGGGCGCGCGTCAGGAATGTGCGTTTTGCTGATCGGAACTCAACCCCAGTCGTGCGAAGAGTTGCTGGTCGTTGCTCACATCTGGGTTAGCGGTGGTGAGTAATTGTTCACCGTAGAAGATGGAATTGGCACCCGCGAAAAAGCACAGGGCCTGCAACTCGTCGGTCATATTGGTGCGACCGGCGGACAGACGCACATGGGAAGCGGGCATGAGAATACGTGCGGTGGCGATGGTCCGCACGAAGTCGATCGGATGGACCGGTTCAGCGTCAGCCAAGGGCGTGCCTGCAACTCGCACTAACAGATTGATGGGCACCGATTCCGGATGGCTCGGAAGATTGGCCAGGGTGCGCAGCAATTCGCTGCGATCTTGTGTGCCCTCACCCAGACCCACAATGCCGCCGCAGCAAACTTTGATCCCTGCGTCGCGAACGCGCGCGAGGGTGTTCAGGCGATCGTCGTAGGTACGCGTCGAGATGATGTTGCCGTAGTACTCGGGAGAGGTATCAAGATTGTGGTTGTAATAATCAAGCCCGGCGTCACGTAACTTGTCGACCTGGGCACTGGTCAACATGCCGAGGGTGACGCAGGTTTCGAGACCCTGGGCGCGGACACCTTCGATGAGCGGGATGACCTGCTCAAGGTCGCGATCTTTGGGCGCTCGCCAGGCTGCACCCATGCAGAAACGAGTCGCGCCAGCGGCCTTGGCGCGCGCGGCGGCGTGTAGCACCTGTTCGAGCGGCAGCACTGGCTCAGCCGAGACATTGGTATCAAAGCGGATGCTCTGTGGGCAATAAGCGCAATCTTCGGGGCAACCGCCCGACTTGATATTGAGCAAGGTGCTGAGCTGAATGCAGTTGGGGTCGAAATGGGCGCGGTGGGCGGTGTGTGCCTGGAACAACAGATCGTTGAAGGGCAGATCGAACAGGGCACGGACTTCGGTGGCCCGCCAGTCGTGGCGGAAGTGGTCGGCGGATGTCTTGCGAATTTGAGCAGTTTGGGTAGACATGTTGTTATATCCTCGTCCAGCACGGGGCCGCGATGTTCAGGTCAGGGAGTGAGTCGAGATGCCACGGATAGGCGCGCTGTCGAGTTTATGGAATCGAGCGAAACTATACAAATTGCTCTCGTCTCGTGCTTGGGCGTCAAGTGGGATTTGCCTGGTCTGCGGAGGGCTCGATGCCGACGCTAGCGGCGTTTGCGCCGGCTGTCTGACAGATTTTCCGAGACGGCGGAAGTCACGGCTTACTCGCACTATCGCGTCCATTGACGTGGCGTACGCAGCATATCGCTACGAGTTTCCCATCACGCATCTAATCAAGTCCGCCAAGTTTCACGCCGACCTCGGTGCTTTGGCGTTATTGCAGGTGGCCTTTACTCACACCCTTGAGACCCACCTCGGCGAAATTGATTTTCTGGTTCCCGTCCCTCTATCGCCTTGGCGATTCGTGCATCGCGGGTTCAATCAGGCAGGTGAGCTGGCGCGCGGCCTCGGTAATGCGAGCGGGAAGCCGGTGCGTTACGATCTGGTAATGCGCCTGCGTGGCTGGAGTGCACCGCAGTCACTGCTTAGTGCCGCTGCGCGACACGAGAATATGAAAGGCGCCTTCCGCGCCATCGCAGACGTTAAAGG
>JANMJF010000412.1:0-3559 GCA_031371245.1 Pseudomonadota bacterium
GGGCGGTGGCTGGCTAGTCTCGTCGGTTTGGCTCGCCGTTCAATCGCCTTGCATTCACTATAGCAGCGCATTCCCCAATAGCCAGCTCGATTGCTCGTAATGGAACAAATCAGCGATCCGTCGCCGCTGGTGTAACGGCCATGCGCGCCGATAGGCGTGGCCAATCGGAGCGCGTAAGACATTAAAATTCACGCCCTGTGCATGCTTTCCTATAGTGCCGGCCCTGGCCAGCATGCAAGTCCACGAGAATAACGTCTGAACGTTATGCAGCTTGCGAGTGTTGGTTGCAACGGTGAAATAACTTCGAGGAAGCAAGCATGTTCGAGAATAAAGAAGGCAGCCGTATCCCCAGCGTGACGTTCCGTACCCGCCGCGGCCATGAATGGCTGGATGTGACGAGCGACGAGATTTTCGCTGGACGCACGGTGGTGGTGTTTTCGCTGCCCGGTGCTTTCACGCCCACCTGCTCGTCGTCCCACGTGCCGCGCTACAACCAGTTGGCGGCGACGCTGAAGAAACATGGCGTCGATGAAATCGTGTGCGTGTCAGTCAACGATGCCTTTGTCATGCACGAATGGCAGGAAGATCAGCAGGCCTTCAATATTCGCTTCCTGCCCGATGGCAATGGCGAGTTCACGGCACGCATGGGGCTATTGGTCGGTAAAGAAGATTTGGGTTTCGGGCGACGCTCGTGGCGCTACTCGATGCTGGTGCGCGATGGCGTAGTGGCCAAGATGTTCATCGAGTCGGAGCAGCCGGGTGATCCTTTTGAGGTCTCGGACGCCGACACCATGTTGCGCTATATCGCGCCCGCCGCCCCTAAGCCGCTGGACGCGACAGTCTTCACCCGCAAGGGCTGCGCGCACTGTGTGCGCGCCAAGCAAGCCCTGCAAGCGGCGGACATCGCCTTTGAGGAATTGCTGTTGAACCGTGATTTCACCGATCGCACGCTGCGCGCCGTGAGCGGGCGTAACAGCTTTCCGCAGATCTTTATCAACGGCACATCGATTGGCGGCGCTGATGATCTGGAGGCGTGGCTGGCGCGTGATCGCGCGGCCTGAGCGCGCGCCGCACGCCAGGTGGCGGCGCGCGCTTTGTGATATCGGCGCTCAGCGCCCCAACGAGGCGCTCAGCACTTCGGGGTCGAGGTATTAGGTGAGCGCGACTATCTTGTCGCCGCGCCAGTGGTACACCCAGCAATAGGTATTGTTATAGGTGCCGCCCGCGACGGTTTTTGATTCGCCATGGCCCTGCACCGCTACAAAATCGCCCTCGGCGAAAATATTCTCAACCGTGATGTGCAGATGGCCGTCGACCAATCCGCCCAGCGGGCCGAGCAGACGTGCCAATAAATCGGCCTTGCCGTTGAAGGTACCGGAAAACCGCGTGTTGCCGATGATGGTCCATTGCACCTGCTCGTCGAGCAGGTCGAGCAAGGGCTCGGCATTGCCTTCCCCGATGGCCTTGAAGCCGTTGCGGATAGCGGCCTTACGTTGTGTGTTGTCCATGGAACTCCCCTTGTGTGTCATATGGAATGGTGATCGTGACGCGCCTTCCGACGATGGGCGCGCGTCAGCATAGGAGATCAGTTGCAGCACTGACAGGGCGCGCAGGCCTACCACTCCGACAGCCGTTGCAGTTCGCGCGTTGACCAGCGCTGATTGTTGACCAGGGTGTCGCAGATCGCAGTCAAGAGGGCGATGGCTAGCGCCGACTCATCGCGTTTGAGACCCTCGAAGGCGTTCACCGATAACACCAGCAGATCGGTCGGCGCCGCAGCGATTGCATGGGCAGCGCGTGGGCCCTTTTTCAGCAGCGCCAGTTCACCGAAGAAGCTGCCGGCGCCGTAGATAGCCAGTCGCTTGTAATGGTGGGCGGTGGTACGCAATTGGATGTCGACCTGGCCGCACATCACCAGATACAGCTCGTCGCCGGGCGCGCCTTCAGTGAACAGATTCGACCCTTGTTGCAGGTGGCGCGGTTCCAGATGTCGCACCAGTAAGTCGATCTGGGCCGCGTTCAGGTAACGCACGATCGTGTTGCTGGCCAGCGCCACCGCGTCGTCGATACGGGTACGGCTATAGTCCAGCGCTTCGAGCAGCGCGTTCTCGGCGAATTCCAGCGCCTCGTCACGGCCGTTGAAGGTGCGCACCGGTGCATTGGAACGCTTGTCGCTGATCAAGCGCAGGGCCTGCTCGAAGTCTTCGCCGACACCGCTTTCGGCATGCAGCTCGCAGAACAGCAGCAGACCACCGTGTTCATGCAGACGGTTGGCGACTTGCTGCAGCAGTTTCACTGCCGTCAGATCGATATGGGTGACTTTGCGTAGATGCAGGATCACCCAGTTCGGTCCGTTTAGCGCCGGGCCCACTTCGTCGATCAGCCGGTCGGTGGTGCCGAAGAATAGATTGCCTCGTAACTCGAAGATCACGACGCGCTCGCCATGCTGCTCGATCAGCGTGCGTTCGGCCTCCGGCCGTGTCTTGATCGAACGCGCCTCACGCGCGCTCGAGCGGCGCGCCACGATCGGC
The DNA here is from genome assembly GCA_031371245.1 of Pseudomonadota bacterium. GTDB lineage: Bacteria > Pseudomonadota > Gammaproteobacteria > JADJYF01. The sequence goes on from JANMJF010000412.1 coordinate 2,532, forward strand.
GTGGCTATCTGCTCGCGAATGAACAACAGGATGGCGATAGCAACGCCACCGCCGACCGCCGCCACCAGGTTGTAGAACACCGTGATGCCGGTCACCAGCACGGCGATCATGGCATCCTGGCGGGTGCGGCGCTGACGCGCCCAGACCAGGATGTCGCGATCGGCGACGTCGAATGCGACCGCGATGATGACGCCCGCCAGTGCGCCTATCGGCAGCACACGCCCAACCTCGCCGGCAAATACGATCAAGATGACGAACAACACCGCGACCGCCATCGAGACCCAGTGCGTACCGCCGCTCCTAACTGCGACGATGGTCGCTGCGGTGGTGCCGGAGCCGGCGATACCGCCGCTCAGGGCGCTCGCGATCATGCCCAAGCCCTGGCCCATCAAGGCGCGTCGCGAATCGTGGCGCAGACCGGTGACGGCGTCGGCGACCACCGCCGTGAGCAGGGTGTTGAGCGCCGCCAGTACCGCCAACGCGGCGGCCGAAGGCAACAGCACGCGATAGGGCAGGCTGCTCAAACCCGCCAGCGACAGGCCGAGGGCATCACCTTGAAAGCCCGCCAGCTTGCCGATCAGCCATGGCGCCGGCGCCGTGGCGCCGTGTATGGCCACCAAGCCATGAAAGGCTAGTGTGCCTAGCACCAGACCGGCGATCGGCGCCGGCACGCGCGGCGCGAAACGCGGTAGCAGTCGCACCCCGACAATGGTGATGAGGGCGGCCGCAGCCGGCAACCAGCGCCAGTCCTGCCAGTCCGCGCCGGCGCCGGCGCCGGCCAAGGCCGTGGTCTGGGATTTGATCATGAGCAAAGCAGAGCCGGTCATGAAGCCGCTGATGACCGGCGAGGGAATGTATTTGATCAGCCGGCCACCACCGGACAGCCCGATCAGGAACTGCAGGACGCCGGCCAGCACGATGACCATGGTGAGCCCGATCATCAAGCTCGGGCCCTGCAGACCTTGCGCGATGAGCGCCGCCAGCGCGCTGGCGAGCAACACCAGGGCCGGGCCGGTCGGTGCGCTGAT
>JANMJF010000048.1:0-10072 GCA_031371245.1 Pseudomonadota bacterium
CGCGGCCAAGCTTGCGCCGCAGTTTCAGGCGCGTCTGCAGCGTTTCGCCGATCATCCGCTGGTGGGCGAGGTGCGTGGTGTCGGGCTGGTCGGCGCGGTGGAGCTGGTGGCGAACCGCCACACCAAGGCGGCGTTCGATCCGCTTGGTAAGGTCGGTGCCGAGTGTTTGAAGAACTGCCAGGACAACGGCCTCATCTGCCGCGCCATCGGCGACGTGATGGCCTTCTGTCCGCCGCTCATCATCACGCCTGCGCAGATCGACGAGTTGTTCGACAAGTTTGAACGTGCGATGGCGTTGAGCTTGGACTGGGCTCACGGGCAGGGCTTGCTCGCGGCCTGAGGCAGGCTTCATGACCACGGTCGAGGCGGGCATGCTCGCTGCGGCCGGGTATGCCATCGAGTTCGAGCGCATTCCCGGTGAGCGTCCCGGTCCGACCCTTGTGCTGCTGCACGAGGGCTTGGGCTGTGTGGCGATGTGGCGGCGTTTTCCTGCGCTGCTCAATGAGGCGACCGGCTTGCCGGTATTCAGTTATTCGCGCCCGGGTTACGGGCGCTCCTCAGCCATCGCCTTGCCGCGTCCGCTCGACTTTCATAGTCGCGATGCGCTCGATGTATTACCCCATGTGCTCGATGCCGCCGGCATCGCCGCGTGCATTCTGATCGGTCACAGCGATGGCGCTTCGATTGCGCTGGTCTACGCCGGTGCGACTCGTGACCCACGGCTGCGGGGTCTGGTTTTGATGGCGCCGCATGTATTGACCGAGCGCAAGACGGTAATGAACATCGCCGCTGCCAAGCGTACGTTTGAAGCGGGCGATCTGCGCGACAAGTTGCAGCGCTATCACGGCGACAATGTCGACTGCGCGTTTTGGGGCTGGTGCGAGGCCTGGCTCGATGCAGATTTTCGGCGCTGGGATATCACGGCGTGGTTAGCGAAGATTGACGTGCCGGTACTGACCGTGCGTGGCAATGACGATCCCTATAACACGTCCGTACATGTCGAGCGGATTGCCAACGAAGTGGGCAGGCCGGTGACACAAGTCGATGTGCCGGACTGCGGGCATGCGCCGCATTTTGACCAAGGGGAGCGCGTGTTGGCGGCGGTGATGGAATTCGTGGCTACGCTGGGGTGATAGCTTGAATGTCCGAATGAATTCGGACCCACAGGTATTCCGCGATTTCTTTGTGGGTCCGACAAATTCGGACACTCATTCCAGAGCCTCGCTCAAAAACCGCTCTATCGCCACCCGTGCCGATATCAGCCCGATCTCGTCCTTCACAATCTCCGCCAGCGCCACCCACATCACCGCCGTCACATCATCCTGGGCCAACACCGCCGGCCGCGTCGCGCAATCGAGGCGAAAAAAGCAATCGGCCGTTGCATAGGTGACGCCTTCGAACGCGTAGAGATTGGGCACCGAGAACAGGTAACGCCCTGCACCGGGTAAAACACTCAGCGCCAGCTCCTCGTCTAGCTCCCGCACGAGCGCGGCTTCCAGTGATTCATTCGGATCGACAAAGCCGCCTGGCAGATCGAGTGTGCCGGCGGCCGGCGCATGAGCGCGGCGCGTCAGCAGCAGATGGCCGTCATGCACGATAAAGGCGGCGACCGCCGCCGCGACATTATGGAAATAGCGGAAGCCGCAGTGTTGGCAGCGAAACTCGCGCGCACTTTCACATTCGCTTCGTGCCGCGCAGTGCGGGCAGTGGCGAAAGGGTGAGCGTCGCGCGTTCACGGCGAGCTGCGCAGCTTCACTGCGCCACCGCGGTGGGATTGCCGACTTCGACAGTCTTCGCATGCGCCACCAGCTGCGGCACCGCTACGCTGGTGAGACTCTTCAAGAAGCTGACCAAGTCGGCGCGTTGCGCTGCGTTCAAATGCAGCGGCTTGATCAGCGGATCGAGCAATTCGTTGGGCACGCCACCGCCGTCGTAGAAGGTCACCACGTCTTCCAGCGTCGGCAACGAGCCGTTATGCATATAGGGCCGCGTCAACGCAATATTGCGCAGACTCGGGGTGCGGAATTTCCAGCGGTCATCGGCATTCTGAGTGACCTCGTAGCGACCCAGATCGGTGGGCGGCGTCTCAGCCGAATGAGCGACAGCGGCGAGGTCATAGTTGATCGAGGTGCCAGGCGCGACTTCCGACTTGCGCAGGCCGCCGCGCGGCGCCATCGAGGCCAGAAAGCCGCGGCCGGTATTGTGCAGTTTCTGATCGGTGAACAAGGCTGCCTTGTCACCGATACTGTGGCAGGCGACACAATGGCCTGGCCCACGAAACACTTCAAAGCCGCGCTGTGCCGAGGGTTCCAGCGCCTGTTCGTCCCGGCCGTAATACCAGCGATCGAAAGGGCTGCCGCCAGCGACTAGGCTGCGCTGATAGGCGGCCAGTGCGTGACCGATGGATTCCATGTTCGGACCGCTACCGAAAGCGGCCTCAAACCGTCCCTGGTAATCCGTCCAGCGGGACAAGTTGTCGATGACATAGCCGACCGAGGGATTGGCCATTTCGTTACTGGCCAGTAGTGGTGCCCATACCTGCTGCTCAAGACGATTCTCACGCGCGTCGTGAAACAGCGTGGCGAGGAAGCCGACGTTGAGCAAGGTCGGTGCATTGCGTTTGACGGTACGGCCTTCGATGCCGACCGCCGTGGCGAGATCGTTGACGGCAAAGCCCTGCGCCGGCACATGACACATTGCGCACGACAGCGTGCGGTTCAAAGACAGGCGGCGATCGAAGAACAGACGTTCACCGAGTGTGACTTGCGCGGCCGTGTCCGGACCACCATGCATAGCGCTGGCCGGCGGTAGACCGAGCCAGGCGTTGTCGCGCGGCACGGCAGCCCGTGAAACGGCGTTACCGGTGGCGGCCGGCGCAGGCATAACGATGTCGCCTTGTTCCAGCAGCACTGTTTCGACATCTGCGGCGAGGGTGTCGGCATGCAGGAAGGCCGGGCTGTAGATATTGCGCACGCGATTGTGCGAATCGATGAGGAAGACGCGCAGGATGTGCGCGTAGGCGTGACCTGCGCCTTGCTGGATCGATTGTTGATAGGCCGCGAGCGTGGGCGCGAGGGATGGCAGGTCGGGGCTGGTGACGAAATCCCAGTCCACACCAGGTGGACGGAAAGGCTTGGCATACCGTTCGAGGGCGGCCGGCGTGTCGCGCTGGGGATCGAAACTGAAACTCACGAGGCGCAATTTGGGCGCGATACGCCGGTCGGCCTGCAGGCGTTTGGCAATCTGTCCCATGACGAAACTTGCCAGCGGGCAACCGTTGACGTCGTCGCAGTGGGTGTAAATGAAACTGAGCAGGGTGACGCGGCCGGCATAGAGTTCGTGCAGATGACCGCGCTTGGCTTTGGAATCGAGGTAGGGCGCGTCGGCTGCCGGCTGCACCGGTGGCAGTTGATAACTACCCGGCACCGGGGCGTCATAGTTGAGCGTGCTGTAACCCGGCGCCAGCACCACGGCGGGTGTCTGAGATTTCTCGTGGGCCATCGCGCTGGTGGCAAGCATCAACAAGCCGCATGCGCTGGCGCGCATCCGCCGCCAGGGAGTCACTCGTGCAGGACGCTAATGCGCACTCAGGGCTGCGCTGCGACCCGCGCCTCGGCGGCCGGTTGCGCGGCATACAGAGCGCGCGCGCCGAAACGCATCTGATGCGGGCGACCGAGTTTGGCGGCGATGAAGTCGATGGCGAATTTCTGCTTTAACTGCTCGCCATCCCAGCCATAGGCCTTGAAGTACTGCACATCGCCCGCCTTGCCTTCCTTCTTGTCCCAGTTACCAAGCAGAGACGAGGTGAAATATATCCGCTTGCCATCCCAGCTCTGGGACAGCATGTTGACCTGGTCGCCAATTTTCTGCGTGAAGATCTCTTTCGCCTGGTGCGGATTGGAGATGTCGAACAGACGCGTCATGCCATCGTTCCAGGTGTTGACCCATAGCCGTTGGTCATCAGCTGAAATGGAGATATCGACCGGCAGCGGGATCTTGCTGGCGTCGCCGATGTCACCGACCGCTGCGGACGTCCATTCGCCCTTGGCATCGGCCGCCAACAACCAGATCTTGGAGGTCAGCGCGGTGGTGGTAAAGCAGTAATCATGGCTCGCGCCCCAGGCGCAGCGGATCTCCAACGGCGCGCCCGGCACATCGAGGATCTTCTTCGGTTTGCGGGTGTGCAGGTTCCACACCACGGCGGTGTTGCCGAAGTGTTTCATGGCCTCGCCATCGCCCATCATCTTGCCCAGATCCATCATGTAGTTGTTCCAGCCGGTGAACGACGAGGTCAACAACACGTTCAGACGCGGCAGCGCACGCACGTCATAACCGTAACCATCGGCGAACTTGCCGGATTTCACTGCGCCGCGCAGGTCGCCGTCTTTCGGCATCCAGTAAGTCGCGATGTATTCACCGTCGTTGGTGTATTCCACCATCGCCGTGGTGCCGCCGTGATCTTTGTGATTGGACAGGCCGGTCACCAGCATGCGGCCAGGCAGCGCATAGGTGGTGTGGGGGCCGACTACGCCGCCGCTCTTTTCGACGAAGTCGCTGATGGTTTTCTTTAAGGTCGGCTTGGCCGGGTCGCGCTTGATGTCGAAGATGAAGATCTTATTGGTGTCGAGACCACCCGCCCACAGCATTGAACGGTCGTCGGTCAAATCGGAGTGATGAGCCTCGTTGCGACCACCGACAGACAGCGAAGCGATGACGGTGCCATAGGCCTTCGAGGCCGGATTCACATCCACGGTGACGAGCTTGTCCTGTTCATCGCCGAGGCCTTGCTGGCCTAGCGTCCAGATGTAAATGAAATCTTCCTGGCCAACGATCTTCGCCATATACGGTGACAGACAGGTTTCGTCGGCGGCGACGCTGGTGGCGACTGTGGCGCAGCTCAACCCGAGCGCGAAATGCAATGCACGGATCAGCGTGCCGGCCGACGTGCGTGAAGTCGTAGTGGATGATTTCATGACTGCCTCCAGGGCGTGATTGCCGGACCGCGACGCGGGTCCGAACCATAATCCAGCGCTATGGGATAAGCAAACGAAGGCCGTGTCTATGACCGCATCTCGACCCTTGCAGCGGCTTCAGTCGAAGCGCCGACGCAAACCGCTGACGCGTTGCGAGGCGAGCAGGGCAAGCGTCACTGTCGCGCCACACAACACACCGAAATGGGCGGTCGGTGCGAAGGCGGCCGTGCCCATGGCTGCGAGGCCGGCGCCGACACTGACAGTGCCAAGACCAATGACCGTACTGCCATAGGGATCGCGCACCGGTGGCGGTGCGCTGCCATCCTGCAAGGCCGCCGGCGTCGGTGCTGCGATCAGGCGGCGACCGGCGGTGCGGATCTGTACGAACAGGGCAAAAGCTACCGCACTCGCGCCTACCGTGACGACATCGAGACGCGCGCTGTGCCAGCCGGCGACACCCATCACGCCGAGCGCGGCGATCAGGGTCGGGGTCAGCATGCGGCTGGCGGCGCGCGGTGTGCGACCGCTCATGATCACCAGCACGAGACTCGCCAGTGCAGCGAGCGCGCCCACCAGCACCAAGGTCGGTGGCAGCAGGTCGGCCATATGGGCGTAGACCACATAGGACCCGCTCAAACGATAGTCCTTGTCCGTCAATCCGAAACGCTGGTGCAGACCGGCTTCAAGGTTTGCCAGCAGCAGCGCGCGGGTCAGCCCGGTGGGCACGTCCCGCATACGCACGTGGATGCGGGCCTGATTGCGGCTCAACTGCACGAAGGGATCGATGAGCGAGGCGCGCACGGCGCGCGGCAGGCGCTTGTACATCACATTCAGTTCAAAGGGACTGAGCGCCACGCCGTCGTTCAATTGCTGACCCACCGCCAGCAGCGAGGCCAGCGACAGTACGCGCCCGACACCGGGCTGCTGTTCGAGCCAGTGGTGAATGGCCTCAATGCGTTTGACCCGTTCAGAAGTGAACCAGGTGTCATCGCCGCGCGCGTCGCCAGCGCCAACACGATAGGGGTCGTCGGTGACCAGTGTGGGCGGCGCGGCGGCAATCGCTGTGGCAGGCAGCTTGAGCACCACATCGACACTGAGCGCGCCACCGAAGCGTTGCTCGCTTAATGCCAGCGCGGCGCGCGTGGCGCTGCTGGCGGACAGGTAGTTGGCGATGCTGCCTTCCTGGATGAAACGCGGCAGGCCGCCGATCGCCGCCACCGCCAGCGCGCAGGCCAGCGCCACGCTCAACCAGCGCGCCGGCACTCCGAGCGGCACCGCTGCCAATGCTTGCGGGCGCCGCTGCGCTACCGCGAGCAGACAGGGGCCGATACCAAAGGCAGCCAGCCACGCGCATCCCACACCACAGAGCAGCATGCCGCCGAGCTCGTGTATCGGCATCAAAGGACTCAGGGACAAAGTGATGCCAAGTAGCAGCAACACGCCAGTGGCCGGCAGGCTGGCGCTGAGGGCATGTTCGACGGTTGCCGCCAGCACCCTGTGGGGATCGTCGGCGGTCGTCAGCGAGACGTGCAATTTGTAGCTGACACGCAAAGTGAAGGCGAGACTGACCGCGATCACGACCACTAGCGGCAGAGCGGCCGCCGGTGTCACGCCGAATACGCCATGGCCGAGTTGCCAGAGGCCGGCGGCAGCGACGACGGCATAAGCACCGCAGGCGAATTCGAGGATCGGCGGGCGGCGTGTGCCGGCCGCAATCACGGCGATCATCACCAGCAGCACCAGCAAGGGTAAACGCAGCATATCCTTGCGCACCCCGTGGGCGATTTCCTCAGCCACGACGGCCGCGCCGACCAGGCCGAGCTGGGCACTGGCGCCATGGGCTGCGAGTAACGTGCGCAGGGCCCTCACGGTTTGCGCATGGGCTGCTTCAATGGCGCTGAGTTGGCCATTCTCTGTAACGCCCGTGAGTTTGGCCTCGGTGTCGGCGGCTGGCGTGCGCAGTTCGACCAGCAAGGCGCTGGTGCGACCGTCGGCGCTCAGCAGCACCTCGCGGAACACGGGGCTGTTGGCCAGTTCAGTGTTGGCGGCGGCGAAGTCAACGTCGGGGCTGCGCAAGCTGCGACGATTTTTCTCAAGCTGCATGAGCGGACCGCGCACCTGTTGCACCAGTGGTGCATCGAGCACCGACGACACGGCGGCCACCCCCGGCAGGGCCGCTACCTCCCGTTGCAATTGTTCAAGCAAGGCGCGGGTGGACGGATGAAGCAGGCCACCTGGTGCCTCGACCGTCACCATTACCAACTCGGGCAGGTGGAAGTCACGGACCGTTTCGCGCCATGCGTGCAGTTCGGGCGCGTCGGCGGCCAGCAAGGTGCGCGCCGAGACATCGACCGTGATATGGGCTAGCTGTGCAGCGAATACGCCGAGTAATGCCAGCAACAGGAGCAGCAAGGTGCGCGGCCATTGCAGGACGAGCTGGGCAGCGGTCGTCGATCCGCCGGCCACCCTCACGTGGCCCACGACTTGCTGAGTTTCGTCCGCCCCATCTGCCGCTCCTCGAACATTAGCCAAGCGCGTCATTGTGCCGTAACACGCCGGTACGTGGGGCGCGATTGGCAAGCCACAGATGCGATGCGATCATGGGGCATCATTCAACGCCCTCAGCACCTGCGGAAGCTTCATGGCTGGCCTCGATCGCGACACCATCTGGGAATTCTTTCAGCACCTGGCCGAGGTCGCCGCGCGCGAGACCTTGCCGCGCTTCCGCGCGCCTATCGTCATCGACAACAAAGACCCTGATGGTGGCTTCGATCCGGTGACGGTGGCGGACCAAGCCGCCGAGGCGGCCTTGCGCGCCGCCATCAGCGCGCGCTTTCCCGAACACGGTATTCAGGGCGAGGAGCAAGCGGACAAGCGTGGCACGAGCGTGTGGTCGTGGATCATTGATCCGATCGACGGTACGCGCAGTTTTGTCAGTGGCATGCCGACCTGGGGCACTCTGGTCGGCCTGCTGGAGGACGGGGTGCCACGTTACGGCATGATGAGTCAGCCTTTCACCGGCGATTGTTTCATCGGCGGCGCGGGTCAGGCCGACCTCTTCAGTCATGGCCGGCGCACGCGGCTCGCCTGTCGACGCGATCGTAATCTCGCGGCGGCGACGCTGTTTTCCACCACTCCCGAGATGTTCGCGCCGGGAGTCGAACTCGACGCCTTCACGGCCCTGGCCAAGGCCGTGCGTCTGACCCGTTTCGGCGCCGACTGCTATGGCTATTGCCTGCTGGCGGCGGGCTACGTCGATCTGGTGGTGGAAGCCAATCTCGGCTTCTACGACATCGCACCCTTGATTCCCATCATCGAGGCCGCCGGTGGTGTCGTCACCGACTGGTCAGGCAAGCCGATGCGCGGTGGCGGACGGGCGGTCGCCGCTGCGAGCGGCGCGCTGCACGCGCAAGCGCTTGCGCTACTGCGCGCGGCAAGCTGAGCATGTTCGACATCGCGGTGGTTTGCGCCCGTTGTCAGCCACCGACTCGCGCCCACTTCGCGGCCGTCGAACAAGCCCGTGCGCTGGCGCGGCGCGTGCTGATACTGGTGCTGAACGCGGACGATGGGCCCTCGCCCGCCAATCCCTTCGACAACGCCACACGTCGCGCCTTGCTTGAAGCCGGGTTGGGTGCCAACACCGTCGACATCGTCATGCTGCGCGATCGACGCTACGCGCCGACGCGTTGGGCGGCGGCCGCCGCTGCTGCCGTGCTGGCCCAGGCCGGTGCGGGCTCGGTCGTGGTCATCGCTGATCTGTCTGCCGCCACCACCAGTCTGCCGCTGCCGGCCAGTTGGCAACGGGCGGCGGGCGAGGTGGCTCTGGCGGCAGCTGAGGCCATGGCGCGCGATGGTCTGTTGGAGATCGGCGCGCCCGACTGGCCACGACTCGCCGCGATTGTGCCACCGGCCGTGTGCGCCGCTTTGCAGGCGCTAGCCCGTGGCGCGGCCTTTGCGAAAATCGCGGCAGAAGCGGCCTTTCTGGCTGACTATCGGCAGGCTTGGCGGAGTGCACCCTACGCACCGATGTTCGTGACGGTCGACAACCTAGTCACCTGGCGCGACCAGGTATTGCTGATCAAACGCGGACAACAGCCCGGCCTGGGACAGTGGGCCCTGCCCGGCGGGTTCATCGATCGCCATGAAACGCTGGCCACCTCCTGCCTGCGCGAACTAGCCGAGGAGACCGGCATCGTGTTAACCGAGCAAGCCATTCGTGACCACCGCGTATTCGACGATCCGCTGCGCTCGCAGCGCGGTCGCACCATCACCCATGCCTACCGCTTTGTACTGGACGACCTGCCCGCGCCACCCCTGGCAGTAGGCGCCGATGACGCCGTAGCGGCGGCCTGGGTGTCGATCGCTGGGCTGCGGCCCGAACACCTGTTCGACGATCACTACTTCATTCTGCAGACTCTGCTCGCACTCGACTAACCGGTCGCCGCGCCGGCAGCGGTGGACGACGGTCAATAAGCGGCCCGCACCGTCGCTGCCGCTGGAAAATTTCATCTGACCCCAATTGCGGCCGCTAAAGCCGACTATGAATCACGTCGCCCTGCACCCAGCGCTGTCTCGATTGTTATGCGGCCCGCTGATCTATTGCAGCCTGGTGTTATTGGTGCAACCCGCTTGGGCATGGTCGAGTCAACAATCGCTGGTCGGCGCTGCGCGCGAATTGTCCAGGGCACCGGCCGCGACCCGGGCGGCGTTCGTCGAGGCAGCGGTCAAGGAACTGAGTGCCGCCTATCGCGTCGCCGCGCGTCAAGGCGCTAAGCACAACAAAAAAGGCCAAGCCTGGAGTGCGGGCGCGCAGGCTTATGTCGTGGGCCTGCAGCGCGCCGCCGCAGCCGCGCGCGCCGGTGCGCCGGTACGGCTGTTGGTCGATGGCGGGCACAGCGTGCGGGTGCTGGTGGGTGGCCGCCCGACGCGGCAGTTCATCATCTCAGCGCCACGCGCGAACGGGCGGTTGGCGTTGGAGCGGGCCATCCTGCGGCGCCTGTGTGCGGTGCAGGGCTGCGCGGCAGCAAACCCGCTGCTGGCCAGCGGCGAGCCAGCCTCGACGGCGGTTCGAATTACGGCGCCGGGTGCTCGGTCCGCAC
>JANMJF010000498.1:0-11622 GCA_031371245.1 Pseudomonadota bacterium
GACCGGCGAACTGCGTCCAGCCATGGCGGTGTCTTATGCCGGCATGCCCTTCGACATGGTACATAGCAGCCTCAAACTGATAGGCGAGAAAGTCGCGCCGCGACTGCGTAAGCTGGGCGGACAGCGCAAGGCCGCGTAGTCGTGAGGCGGGACCGTATTCAGGGACAGACCAACCGGCCGGTTGGGAAAGCACGCGGGCCGGCAATGGCGACGGCGAGCGCTTCGTCGGAGTGTGGAGGAAGCCTACTCAACCATTGACGTCGATGATGGTGATCGCGCCGGCCAAGGCTGCACCGGTGTTGTCGGTAAAATCGACCCGGCTTGCCGCACCCACCGCGTTGGCAGTGTTGCCATCACCAATGCGTAACACGGCGTTCACGCCACCGTCGAAATAGCTATCGCCGATGCCGGCCAGGGCGTGCACTGACAGCCGGTGGCCACGCCACCGGCTGTCAGGCTAGCGACGGGGCGTGGGGCCTGCGCAATAAACGCGCTCAGGGCGCCAACGCGGCAACACAAGCGGCGGCCGTTTCGCCGTCCTGGGCCGAGGTGCCGCCCGAGATGCCGATCGCCCCGATCAAGGCGCCCTTGCTCACTAGCGGCAGGCCGCCGTCGATCGGCATGGCCTCATCGAGCCGCATGATGCGCAGGCCGGCGCCGCCTTGGGCTATCAGGTCTTCGAAAACCTTGCTCGGACGGCGGAATGCGGCGGCGGTGCGCGCTTTCTTCAGTGCCGGTGTGACCGAGCCGTACTGGGCGTTATCCATGCGTTCGGTGAGCACCACATGGCCACCGCTATCGACCACGGTCATGACCATCAACCATTGCTTCTTGGCCGCGTAGGCCTGCGCGGCAGCGACACAATGACGTGCATCGGCAAGGCCGATGGCGGGGCCATAGGATGGCGGTGCGTCAGCGGCCTGAACGTCCAGCGCGCAAGCGAGCATGAGCGGGGTCAACAACGGTCTGATCATGATGGCGGATCCTCGTGCAGATGTTTGGTGCTGACGAATGATATGCCGTCCATCGGGCCGCTCTCATCGCGCTGTTTGGCTACGATGGTTTCATGTACTCGGTGGGCTGTGCTGACTCGTTTACAGAGCGCGTGACGAAGCGCTTGCACACCACGCTAAACGCCGCTGCCGATTGAACGGCGCGTGACAGCACGGTCTCGCACTCGCCCACCGCCACCGCTCTATCGCTGGTGGAATATTGCGGGAAACGCCGCACGCGGCTCACAAATAAGTGCGCCCGCCATCACTCGATTTCACCACCGACGAGCCTCGATTCCACCGAAAACGCCGGTTATTCGCCCTATACCCGATCACGCCAAGGCCTGCGGCGAACAATACAAAGGCGCCAGGAGTTGGGACCTCAGATATCGGTGGTGGAGACAGACCGGTCAGAGCGTAGGACCACTTTGTGCCGTCCGCGACCGCGATGTTAGCGTTAAATTCATCAATCGGGAGCGTGGCAAACAACCACGTACCACCTAGCGAGCAGCTTGTGCAGGTGATGCCTGGAATCGAGGGCGTGCCACTAGCAGGGTAAAACCCATTGTAAAAATTAGAAAAGACAGTTACGCCGGAGAAGGACGTTAGCTCCGACATTAAGAACAAATTGTTAGAGTTCAGATCAGTGAACTCAATGGTGAATGCCGACCTGAGCCCATCGAGCGGTGTCGCGCTGATCGTCGCCGCATTCGCCGGTATCGGAAGCGCGGCCAACGCCAAGAGAGTGGCTGCAATAGGGTTTAGAGCGGTGGCAAGCGTTTTGGACTTCATTTCTGCCTCCAAGCAATGGATGAGGTAACCCTACAGTAATCCCGCCCCTCCGTTCTGGCTACACTCAATTCATAACTCGCGCTAGGCTGGGCGACCGTCGCACCGAGCACACCGTCCATCGATCGCGATTACGCAATCGCAAATTTACGCCCAACAGGAGCAAGACATGACTGACAAAACCCGTCTCGAAAAAGGCAAAGCGGCCATGGCCCGCTTGTTTGGCCGTGCGCCCGACGATGCGGCGCTGAGCAGCGATTTCATGCAGGTGACGGTCGCCAATCTGTTCGGCGATATCTGGAACCGACCCGGACTGGCAATCGAAGAACGCTCGATGATCACGATCGCCGCGTTGACGGTGCTGGGTCGCGAGACGGAATTGAAAACCCATTTGTTCGGCGCCAAGAATCTGGGCATTCCGCGCGCCAAGGTCGAGGAGATGATGCTGCATCTCGCCCACTACGGCGGGTGGCCGACCGGCGTCGCGGGCCTGCGCAAAGTCGAAGAAGTCTACGCCCCGCGCGCGCCGGCACCGGGCGGCAAAGAATAAGACAACCGTTTTACGCTGCTGGCGGCTTTGCTTAAACGACGCGCGCTGGTTCGATAGGAGCTTTTACAGCTATGCGCTTGCTCAGGGCGTGATAGCGAGTAGCTCAGCGATTGTGCGATCGATGAAATGTTTGTCTGCGGGCGCTACACCCAGCATGCCGAAATGTCCCCAGTCGGTGGGGATGGGTTTCAGTGTGCTGCGCGGTGTCAACTCATGCTCGGCGCGGCATTCGTCGAGCGTGAACATCATGTCCTGCTCGAAGGGCAGGTTGAACACCACCGCAGTGATGCGCGCCAGCGCTGCGCCCAGATCGCCGCCGGTGTGGCGTGACACATCGGCGCGCTGCCATTTGCTGAGCAGACTCAACAAGGCATTGGCGTCCATGGGTGCGAACCAGGCTTCCCAGAAACCGGTCATGAATGCATCGAAACTGGCAAAGCCTAACGGCCGCCACAGCTCGCGTGCGTAAAAGGCCTTGCTCAGTCCCGATTGCGCAAAAAAATGCGCGAGCAGTCGCAGTCCGGCGGTGACCGCGTGGGCTTGGGTGTACTGCCCGCCGGCCCAGGCGGGATCGGCCTTGATCATCTCCATCGCATTGGCGACGAACAGATGATTGTGGGCCGTACCGCGCGCCGTGCCGCCGATGGCAGCGGCACGGCGCACCATGGCCGGGTGACTGACTGCCCACTCAAAGGTCTGCTGCGCGCCCATCGACCAGCCGAGCACCAGTTCGAGACGCTCGATGCCGAATTTCTCCGTCAACAAACGATGCTGAGCAGCTACGTCGTCACCGATCGTGAGCAGCGGAAAGTCCGCCATCGCGCACGGCGGCGCGGTGTTGTGAGGGGAAGTCGAGAGACCGTTGCCAAGCATGTTCGGTAGCACGACGAAATAGCGTGCCGGATCGATGGCGAGACCTTCACCGACATACATCTGCATGTGTTTACTGGTGCCCGAAAACATATGCGGAAACAGGATTGCGTTGTCCTTGCGCGCGTTGAGAGTGCCGAGTGTCGTATACGCCAGACGACAGGCCGGCAAGCTGCTGCCGCCTTCGAGTGTGAAATCGCCCAGGTCGAAATACTCGAACGGGCCGTGGTTCTGCGTCGAATAGAATTCGTTGTTGATAGTCATAAGATCACCGCGCCCGTGGTTCTGCTGCCGGCAACTTCTGTAACGGCGGCACGGTCACACCCGCCGCTGCTTCCAGCACTTTGACCGTAGCGTAAAAGTCCTGCGCGCCGAGGCCCTCGGCCAGCGCACGCTGATAAACACCTGCCGCCGCCGTAGTCATCGGCATCTCAGCGCCGAGCGCCTGCGCCGAAGCCAGCGCAACATCGATATCCTTGGCGGCGATCGCCAGCGAGAAGATGTCTTGCTCGAATTTGCGCGACAGAAATAGCGGCGCACGACCCAGCACTGCGGCCGCCGAGCTGACCTTCAGCACTTCCAGCACCGCGCTCGGATCCATGCCGGCCTTGACGCCCATCACGAAGCCCTCCTGCACCAACACGCTGGCCGCCAGGAAAATCTGGTTGTTGATGAGCTTGGTCAGGGTGCCGGCGCCGGCTGCGCCCATATAGAAAATGTTTTCACCGAAACATTCGATCAGATAACGCACCGCGTCGAAAGCAGCGCGCTCGCCGCCAACCATCACCGCGAGCTTGCCCGCGAGCGCGCCGACTCGCCCGCCGGACACCGGCGCATCGAGGTAATGCATGCCCTGGCTGCTCGCCTGTGCTGCCAGTTGTCGGTTCAGCGCGATGGCATTGGTGGATAAATCGACGATGGTGGCAGCCGGCCGCCCATGGGCAAGCAGGCCGCCATCCCCCAGCATGACGGCTTCGATCTGTTTGGGCCCAGGCAGCGACAGAAAAACGACAGCGCACTGTTCGGCAATTTCGCGCAGCGATGCGGCGCGTAGCGCGCCCTGGTCTTCGTGAGGCCGCGTGGCCTCCACACTCAAGTCGAAGACTCGCAGGCTATGCCCGGCATCGAGCAGTCGCATGGCCATCGGCGCACCGATAGTGCCTGTGCCTATGAAGCCAATGTCCTTCATGAGCTGCTCCCGGTTTGAATCGTCATTCCAATATGAATCCCTGATAGCCCTTGGCCACTTCGGTAATGAGTTGTACCGCCGTGGCACCCGCGCCTATCACGCCCACACGCGTGTCGCTGAGATCGATTGCATGGTGCGGCCAGTGGGCGGTGTGCCAGCTTTGCCCTAGCTACCGGCGCCGATGATGATGGCGTCAAAGGTGTCTAAAGCAGCGCCACGAGTGGACGGCGCAGGACTAGCAGCGGACATACCATGCTCCTTCGAGCAGCACGATGATCGGATCTCTATCGATGTAGCGCCGCAAGTATAACCGGCCGAACAGTGGCTGGAATCTCCCGAAAAGCAGTGCTCTAATCGATTCGACCCAGGCCCGCGTTCGACTCGATGCGCGGCGCCTACAGACAGGATAATGTCGATGCATACGCCGCTAGTCGATCTTTCCGATAGCCGAACCTTCGCCCACGGCTTTCCCCACGATTTCTTCACCTGGCTGCGCGCCCATGCACCCGTGTACTGGCACGAGCCGACGACCGTGACACCCGACGGCGAAGGTTTCTGGGTGGTCAGTCGCTACGCCGATGTCGATGCGGTGATCATGGATGCGGCCACTTATTCTTCTGACAAGGGGGGCTCGCGCAGCGCCGGCGGCACCACCATCAAAGACGAAATATCGGCCGGCAAGGTCATGAACCAGACCGACGACCCACTGCATAAACGTCTGCGCGCCATCGTCAACGAAGGCTTCAGCGTCAAGGCCATTTCGGCACTGGAAGCCGAACTGCGACGTCGCACGCGCGAGCTGCTTGAGGGCATAAAAGCCGGCGATCGGATCAACTTCGCGCAACAGGTCGCGCGCGAGATCCCGACTCAGGCCATCTGTATCGTGCTGGGTGTGCCCGAGCAAGACCGGCTCATGCTGGCCGATTGGATAGACCACGGCATTGAGGCCCCTTCCGATGCCGTCATCGCCGAGGAGTACGTGCGCAAAGTACGCCGCTACGCCCAAGGCTTGATTGAAGAAAAACGTGAACGACCGCAGGCCGATATTTTCTCGACCATCGTTCATGCCCGCTTCGAAGCCGATGGTTCGACGCTGTCCGACCATGAACTGCGTTCTTTCTTTGGCTTGCTGTTCCCAGCCGGTGCCGAGACCACCACACGTTCAATCAGCGGCGGTGTATTGACCCTCATCGAACGACCCGCTGCCTGGCAGCGTCTGCGTGCGGACCCGACCTTACTCAAGACTGCCGTTGAAGAAATCGTGCGCTGGACCACACCGTCCTGTTACAAGCGCCGCACCGCGACCCGTGATGTCCACCTGTGCGGCAAGTTGATACGCGAAGGTGACAAGGTGACCTTCTGGGAGATGTCGGCCAATCGCGACGAACGCGTGTTCGAGCGCCCGTTCGAATTCGACGTGGCGCGCAATCCAAACAAACATCTGGGCTTTGGCGCCGGCGTGCATTTCTGTCTGGGCTCGGTGCTGGCGCGCCTGGAATTGCGCGTGGTGTTTGAAGAGCTGCTGCTTAGTAATTTGAATTTCAAACTCGACGGCGAGCCACAATGGATGCCGAACAACCGCCTGGTCGGTTTGAAATCTTTGCCGCTGCAGGTGTTCTGAGGCCACGCCATGGGTGTCGTCGTGTTAAGCGATTAGAAACCACGCAAATCGTCGACCGGCGTCTTCAGTGCGCCACCCGTGATGCGCTTGAGGGTAGCGGTGAAGGTCTCCACGTCGTTGTCGAAACCACCATGGCTCGCGGTCGCGGTCTTGGGCGGCTGGACACTCTGGAGGATCTTGTCCCGTTCCACGAATGAGGTGCGCTCGCGCAAGCCGGCTTGTTTGGCCGCTTCGCGCCAGATGCTAAGCACTTCGCCGGTGGTCGATGAACCATCCCAACCGCGGTACTTGGGATCGGCGACGTTGGCGAGGCCAAGGATGGGCGTGCGCAGATCGCTTTCCAAGGCGTTGGACACCAGGTAGAGCAGCGACTTGCGGTAAATGCTCACCACATTGTCGTCGCGCTCGTTGCGATCGGACAGCACGTCGATAAACAGACGGCTCATGAGATCTGCGCGCGACGCGTAGTGGCGGTTGGCGAACTGTACCGAGCAGGCCGGCGCGTAGAGCTGAATTGAAGCGATGCGGTCGCTTAGTCCGCACGCGGCCAGGGGCGTGAGCAGATTGCCGAGGATGATCGAACCGGCCGAATGACCGATCAGATGCAGCTCGAATTCATCGCCCCAGGTGCCGGCGAGTTTCTGTAGCGCTGCTGCGAGCAGCGTACCGCCCCGGCCACTGCTGCAGGTGAGCTCGGCGTTCTCCTTCATCTCGCTCCACACCGGACGGGCCAGCCCACGACCGATGGTCTGTTCGATCAAGGCGTCGCTTTGCTCGGTGAACCATTCGCCAACACCGGCCACGCGCGGCGGCTCTTTGCGACCGATTTGACTGAAGATATTGGCTATCGACTCCAATAGCCCGGTCTTCCACACCAGAAATAGTGGGTAACAACCGTTGCCGGTGAAAAAGCGGCCCATGGCACGCGCCCGTTCGATGGCATCTTTCTCGCTGTTCAAACCGCCATGGGCATAGATCACCAGACGCTTTTTCGAGATGCCGGCGGTGGTGCGGAACCAGCGGTCTGGCAAGCCCGCCGCCTGGTGCATCAACATGCGCGAGGATTCGTCTTCGGTCAGATAACGGCGCACGCGGCCGTCGTTACCGGTGACGATACTGTGTTCATAGGCGGTCGCTTCGTCCCACCAGCGCGCGCGATCGGTACCCGCGCGGCTGACCGTCGGCGTGCCGACACCATTGGCCTTGCCCACCACCACGCCGGGCACACCGAGCGCAGCGGCCCACGCGTCCATGCCATTGGCGAGCCAGTCGGCATAAGTGATGACGGCGAAACCGCCCGCGCCCCACTCCGCGCCCCAGGAGTTCTGCACAATGAAGCCGCTGGCGTTGTAGCCGACTAGCGCATAGGCATGCCCGCCGGTCTCGGACGGCCGGCCGTCAAAAGCGATGACGGGCAGCTGATGGTGGCCCTTCGGTGGCTTGGTGGTATGGGTCACCGCATCCCAGCCGTCGTGGGTGGTGGAAGACACGTAGACCGCACCCACTTGCTGGATGGCCGCTTGCAGATCGGTGATCGATTTCAGATCGATTCGGTAATAAACACCGAGCGTGGTTTCGGCCGCACGCTGCGCATAGCCGTATTTTGGTGGCGGTGATTGTTCGGCCCGATAGGGCCAATCCTCAGCCAGGCACACGCCATGGCGAAACCAGCCTTTCAGCGCGCCACGGCAGCTCGAACCATCGTAGTCCTCGCCGGCGTATTCGTCGTAGCGACGGGCAAAGTTGTAGAGCATGCGCGGGCTGACCGACATCATCTTGGTCGGCAGACCGAAACGTCGCCAGCGCAGATAGTTGACCACGCAGGCGAGACCGAAGCCGGTGCATGCGCCCTCTTGGCCTTGATTCATGATCAAGCCGGCGCGGGTATAGAGCGGCAGATATTTATGCAGCTGTTCTGCCGGTGGATATTCGGGCAGCAGACTGATGGGCGGTGGCTGATAGGGCCGATCGCGTAAATCGATCGAGTCCTTGCGGGCGGTGAGTGGCCGACGCTTGGTGGCCGCTTTACTGGCGGTCTTGGCGGCGGCCCGTTGAGCGCCACGCCGGCTGGCAGTCATGGCCACACCCGCCACGGCGGACGATCGCGTCTCGGCCAGCTTGAACACGTCAGTGAACCTGTCCAGGCCATGGCTGCCACCATTGACCAGTTTGCGCGCCGCGCGATAGTCCTTCTTGGCGAGCGCCGCGCGCATGCGCACGGCGCAGTCGCCGAGAAAATGCGCGAGCAAGGCGCAGGCCACCTCGGGCGCATTGGCAAGTTCCGGCGAGGCGATGAGATCGACACCCACGGCAGCACCGTGACGTTGATAATTGTCACGCCCGGTGAGTTGCACGAAACCCCGCCCACAGAAGCGCGCGCCGTCGCCGGGCCGAGTATTACCAAGCGGTGCCTGGCCCTCATAGCGATTGAACAGTGCCTTGCCGGGATCGGTATTGAACTGCGACGGGAATTCGGTAATCGGCACAAAGCCTTCGCTCTCGGCGCGGATGGTGGCCAGCGCAGCGAGGATCAGCGGCCCATCCTTCAGACCCGCCGCGCCCAGCGCTGCGAGCACATAAGGCAGATAGCGCGAAATATTGGCGGGCTTGGTGGCCGGGAACAGCGCGCGCACTTCATTGGTCCCGAGCGTCAGCGCGAGCTTGGTGTCGGCCATAAGCCCGAGCAGCACCTGACAGCGGGCGCCAACCACGCCATCGGCGACCAGCCCGATGCCCGCTTGCCAGCGGCGCACGGCGGCCTCGAGGTCGCTATCGAGCACCTCGCCTTCATTGAGGCTCGGGAAATCTGCCGCATCGGCGCCGAGTTCGCGCACCAGTGCACGACGTAGATTGCGCACTTCCGTGCCCTGGCTACCCTTCACTAGCAGAATACTCATGGCCTGGCTCTCCCTATGGTGCTGGTCGCGCCCCGCGAGACTACCGTAGCCCCGGCGGGGATGTGCGTGCTGTCATTTTGTGCTGAGTCTCAGCACCGGCCGATGAGTTATCTCACATATGGCGTTAGCAGCAATCGGGGTTGAGCAAGCGCCGCGAGGCGACGCCATGAACGCTATTTCTGCGTCCAGCGGCCGTCCGCACTCTGCAGCCAGGTGCCGGCGGGCACCTTCTGCAAGATCTGCAAGCCATAGACCTTGCCGACCTCTGCTATCGGCGCACCGGTTGATGTCGCCTGGCTTGCATAGACCTGGCGACGTTCGCCATTGATCTTTTCCACTAGGGCGCGGATCTCGGCACCCGCTTGCGCGTCGTGCACTAGCGCATAACCATCGTAGCGTTCGCCGATCAGACCTTGCGCGCGAGGTGCATCCAGCGGGCGCTCTTCGCCATAGGCGTTGCCGCCCAGCAGCAGCGCCGCGCTGACGCACGCTGCCAGACTGAACTTCGTTGTCGTCGACATGGTGAATTTTCTGTTCATCGCAACCATCCTAGAAAATCGGCTTGGTGGCGACATCGTCTTTCGCCTGTTGCTCAAGCTTGACGCGCACATCGGCATCGAGCTTGATGTTGAGATTGATAGTGATCGGTGCTTTCGGTGCTTCCACTCTCACCGTCGGCGTACATGCGGTCAAAGCGCTGCTGATCGCGAGTAAGGTCAGTAGATTTGAACCGCGTCTGCAGCCATTGTTTATTTCCACGCTGGCCTCGCTGTGCTTGCCCATGAGAGGAACAACATAGCACAAGGCCTCAGCGTCGGATGATCTCACCGGCGCCCCAGCCCAACGCGCTGTTGGTCGTACCCGACAGTTCCAGCAAAAGTTTGGCCAGATAGTCGAAATCAGTCTCAAGGCTGATATTGAAGACGAAGGGCTGGCCGTCCATCACCGCCGGATTGTCGCCCTCCAGATGGAAGAGGGCCTTGCCTGTGCCGGACAGCGCTTTGTTGGCGTCGATACGCAAGTGCTGATAGTGAAAATCCGATAGCGCACGCAACGTGAGATCGATGTCATGGCCGTAGGACTTGAGCTGATCCGTCACCGTGCTTGCGCCTATCTGCACCGTGCCCGCCCCCGTCGCCTCAAGATGTCCTGCGTCGACGGCGAGATGGCCGGCCTCGAAGCGCAAAGGCAAACGACCGGCGATGTGTCCGCTGCCCTGCAACTGTTCGAGGTTCAAGACCATGAAAGCAGACTTGAGATCGATGTCCACAACACGCAGATCCAGACGCGTCGCGCCAGTGTTGATGTCAATTTCCGCCGCCGTCGTTTCAAACGCGCCGCCAAAAAGCTCGGCCCGCGCCTGCTCGACCAGCAGTTTGTCCGCGCCCAGACTGAAGGTCAGGGCGAATGGCACACGCTTAAGCGCGGGTAGTTCAAGCACACCGTTCAGGTGCTGTGCGCTGGCGCTGTGCAGCGGCGCCAGGCCGTCGAGCCGAAGATCGCCATTCACGGCCGACGCTTTGAAAGACGGGCCGTCCAGCGCGAATTCCCGCAATCCCAGCGACAACTCACGGCGTGTCGGGCCGTCACCCCAGTGCGTGCTGCCACTCATCGCGATTGCCCCGCGCGCCTCGAAGCCGCGCGCGGCCAGGGCTGGCGATAATTCACCCAGCGTCGCCGCGCCGGCGAACACCATGGGGCGCACCGTGAGCGTGGCGTCACCCGCACCGCGACGGCGCTGGTGACGACCGTTGACGGTGGCATCAATCAGCCCGGCGCTGTCGTGCAGACCCGCAATAAAAACGGCCTCGTTCGCAGTAATTCGCGCACTGAGTTCGGCCCGCAAGGGGGCCACCAGCGGTGGTTCGTGGGTATTGCGCAGGTCGGCGACAGCGATCTTGAGGACTTGCGTGTCGCCCGCGCTGTAGCGGCCACTCAGACCACGAACGGCCCAGCCTTGCTTGGGCAGTTCGATCTGGCCTCGTTCGAGCACGGCGGAGATCAGCGCAGCGCTGTTCGGTGCGAGTGCAAAGCGGCCATCGAGCGCCAGTTCAGGCGCGAACAACGCTAGCCCGGGCGGGCGCTCAAGCGCGAACTTGCCGCGCACCGCGAACTGGCCGTGACGCGACATGTCATCGAGCGTGATCACGGCCGAGAGCGGCCCACGCACAGCGAACGCCGAGGTCTGCAGCGACACGGTGCTCGTCACGGAGAACTTGTCGACGCCGTCCGTGGCTGTGAGTGCAAACAGCGGCGCGCCGTCCGTGGTCAGCAATTCCAACGTGGACCGTCGCGCCAAGGCCCGCTCAGCACGGACGTCTGTGTCGGGCACTTCAATGCCATCGAACTTGAGACCTTGCGGGCTGGTACACGAGAGCGCGCCATCGGCCAGGGCGCAAACGAGGCTGGCGGCGAACCTCCCAATGCGCGCATTGTCCGTCCGCGCCACACCAGTGGCCTGGCCGTGCAACTCAGCACGCATGCGCGCGGTCCGCAGCCAGTCGTGCAGCGTGGCCGACATCGCCGGCGCAGTGCCGCTGCTGGTGAATGCGATGTTGCCCGCTGCGACACGCAAGCCCGGCACAAACCCGGCGAGGAAACGCGCGTCGAGCGCGCCTTCGAATGTGAAGGGCATGTTGTTCGTGACGGTCGCTGCGGCACTGTGCAGCGCCAGGCGCAAGGGCGCGGACTGCCAAGCCAGTGACAGGCCTGCA
>JANMJF010000510.1:0-2083 GCA_031371245.1 Pseudomonadota bacterium
GGTGCGTATTCGAGATTGGTCAGGCCGGGGCTGTAGTCGTGATATTCGTGGGGCAGGAACAGATTCCACAGGCCCATGTCCTTCGCGATTTTTTTCAGCGCCTCGATCTGCGGCGGGACTACCCACAGATTCTTGGGATTGTGGTTGAAGTTATAAATTTCTTCTTCGATGGGGTAGACGTGCTCCTTCATGAAGGCACGAACCTGTTCGAGTAACTGGCGACTTTTATCGTTGTATCTGAAATCCACGATGACTCCCCTGGAAACGAGAAACGGCGAGAACAAACGGCGGTAGTCTAACCGCTTATCCTGGTTGCGACGACATCCCCCTTTAGGGTCGATAGAGGCTGCCGAGCGGGCTTTTTTGCAGCCGCGCGTGAGTCCCACAGCACGTTGCGCCGCACCATGTGCTGAGACTCTTGTTCATGGCATTCTTAATCCAAGCTTAGCGCTGGCCTTGAGGAAAATCAGGCGGGCCATGACGACGAAAGGAGAGGACGATGCTGCGACGAGGATGGCTGCTAGCGGGTGTGCTGATGGCGCTCGTGATGAATACAGCGCGGGCCGACGCTGGACCGTTGCGCGTGCTGCTGACCAATGACGATGGCTTCGAAGCGGCCGGCTTGAAGGCGGTGCGCGTTGCCCTCGAACAGGCCGGTTACGCGGTGTCCGTGGTCGCGCCCCTTACTCAACAAAGCGGCAGTGGTGTACGTATCACTCTCGGCGAGATTGGGCTTGCCGATCATGGCCACCACACGTGGTCGGTAGATGGTAGTCCTGCCGACTGCGCGTCCTATGGGATTTCGCGACTGTTGGTGGGCACGCCGCCGGATATCGTCGTGTCTGGCGCAAATCTCGGTCAGAACCTCGGCGCTAACGCCGTCAGTTCCGGCACCGTCGGCGCGGCGGTCATGGCCGCGCAACTCGGGGTGCCGGCCATCGCGGTCTCAGTCGGCCTCGAACTCGATGAGGCCAAGGCCACGCCGACACCCTTTCCAAGTACGGTTGCCGCTTATCCGCTGGCCGGCCGCCTGGTAGCGCAGGTCATAGGACTGTTGGCCGCACGGGCCAAGCATGGCCCCTTGTTGCCACCGGCTACGGTGCTCAATGTCAATGTGCCGGCGCGGGCGGTCGCGGATATCAAGGGCATCAGGCTCGCGCCGCTCGGTCGCCACGGCGGCTTTCGCTTGATTTACCCGCAACAGCGGGATCAGGCGCACATGCTGAGCACCATCGAAGTCGACGCTGCGGGTCGCGCCGATGTCGAAGCCGATACTGGTTTGTTCGCGCAGCACTACATCACGCTGTCGGTTTTGCGTGCGGACTGGAACGCGGCTGCAGCCGATGTTGCGCCGCTGGTGGGATTGCCTGGTGATTTGGAAAAGCTGCGTACCGGGCGCTAAGTTTTGTGCCTTAAGGCGTTGACCGCGATAGCCGTTGTTGTCCTACACTCAGGCCAGGTCAACACTTGGGGGAGTCAATAGCGTCCGTCGATGCGGAACGTCTCAACCAACTTATCGGTCGCGCTTTTGGCGATCTGGCGCGGGGCGCCTCAGCTCGCCGGAAGTCGCACGCCGCGCAGAATGCGCCGAGCGCAATGTGGATGGACGAAGAGCGTTCGGCACAGGTCTTCAAGACCGGCGAGGCCTTCCCCTGGCACGCACTCCTCGTCTGAGCCGGTCGGATCCCCAGCGGGAACGAAGGCGAGTCCCCGATCAAACCAGCAGCTTGTTGACCTCGGCTGCCGCCTCCAGCTGCACCAGATGACCGTAGCCATCGAGCACGGTGACCGTCACATTGGCCGGCAGGCCGGCCGCGTGGCTGGCCGGAATGATGGCGTCTTTCGAGCCCCAGATAACTTTGATTGGGATGGCGAGAGCGGCGAGGCTGGCGCGCAGATCGACGGTCTGTTTAGCACCATCCTGAAAGCCCTGAGCGATGGCAGTAAGCACCGACTTTACCCCATCAATGCGTTTGAATTGCAGGATGTCGTTGATGAGGCTGCGACTGATCAGCGCTGCATCGGCGACCAGTTGCTCCAGCAACGGTTTAATGTCCTTGCGTGACTCAGCGGCAATGAAGCC